>JAPLJE010000489.1 GCA_026388755.1 Deltaproteobacteria bacterium
GTTCATGGGCCTGAATCCCCGCTGGATCATCCGGGAGCCGTATATCCCGGTGGTCAACCGGCCCGGAACGCATCGGGCTTCTCAGCTTGGGCTTTGCGCCAACCCTTGTGCCAGGGTGTTCGTGTTTCCCAATATCGGCAGTTATTTTGGCGGCGATCTGATTGCAGGGATTTTGTATTCCGGCCTGAACCTTCGGGAAGAGACCGCTATCCTGGTGGATGTCGGCACCAACGCGGAAGTGGTTTTGGGAAACAAAAACTGGATGATCGCCTGCGCCGGAGCCGCGGGTCCCGCCTTGGAAGGCGGGGCTGCCAGAATGGGCATGATGGCGGGTCCCGGTGTGATCGATCGGGTTGCCATTGACCCGGATACCCTTAAACTGGATATCCGCACCATTGAAAACCTTCCGCCCGAGGGGATTTGCGGTTCCGGTATGATTGATCTGGCGGCCCAGCTCTTTTTATGCGGCATGCTCGACATCCGGGGAAAATTCGTTGCTTCCGTATGCGGCAACCGGCTGAAGGAAATTGACGGCTTGAGGCACCTTGTGGTGGTGGATCGAAAAGAAGCGGCAACCGGCCATGACCTTTCCATATCCCAGGCGGACATCGACAGCCTGATCCGGTCCAAGGCGGCCATGTACACCATTCTGGAAACCCTCACGGCTTCGGTGGGGATGGCGCCGCGGGAACTGACCCGGTTTTATGTGGCCGGAACATTCGGGTCCTTCATCAACCCGGTTTCAGCCATCTCCATCGGCATGATTCCGGATCTGGAGCTTAACTGCTACCAGACCCTGGGAAACAGCAGCCTCGGGGGAGCTGCCCGCATCCTTGAATCCAGCGATTTATTCGAGGAAGTCGACCAGATCCGCGACAGCATTACCTATCTGGAACTGAATGTGAATCAGGATTTCATGAACCGGTTCACCGCTGCGAAATTCCTGCCGCATACGGATCCATCGTTGTTTCCGTCGGTAAGAAAAAGTGCATCGTAGCAGTCGTCGGCACGAACAATATGTTGCGGAAGTTGGTGTTACCGTGCTTCTTCGCAGAGCGACGCTTTGCCAGTTTCGCACCCTCCCAGACATTTCACCTTGCCGTACGAATCAGTAGCGGCACCCCCGCCCGGCTCCTTGGAGCACCATACTTCGTCCATGTCATCCTTGGCGCAATGCCCTACCCCGCACAGGATGTTGCCATATCTGTCTTTCATGATTCCGCCGTCGTGCTGGGTACATATCACCTTTCCATATTGATCCGATTCACACTTGCCCTTCCCGCACACGACGTTCCCATACTGGTCCTTGATGCAATTTGCATTCACTTGCGTGACGGCAGTCAAGACGATGATCAGAATAGCTATTACTCCAAATCTCATGAGAGCTCCTTTAAGGGGGTTCGTATTTTATAATAATTCAGAAATCGCCTGCTCCAGACTCTTCAGGGTATTGGCCGTGTAAACCTTGCAGGGATAGTCCCTGGGCAGGATCTGCTTTAAAAGCCCTGCCAGAACCCTTCCGGGTCCAACTTCCACAACTACATCGATCTGGTGCTCTATCAGGAACTTCATGGCCGGATACCAGCGAACCGGGCTGCAGAGCTGACGGGACATCACCGAACGGATTTCGTCCGGATTCTGCTCGGTTTCAGCAGTCACATTCAAGATTACATCGCATTGCGAAGCGTTGAAGGGGACGGTTTTCAGAAAATCCGAAAATTCCTGCTCCGCGCCCTGAATCAGCCGGCTGTGCCAGGCTCCACTCACTTTCAGGGGGATTGCCTTGGCGCCTTTTAGCACGGCCTGGCTGGAAACCTTTTCAACCGGCCCCGGAGAGCCGGTGATGACGATTTGTTTTTCTGTATTGTGGTTGGCGACCGCAACGATGCCTTCGGCCTGAGCTTCCCGAACCAGATCCTGGATGGATTCAATCGGAAGTCCCACAATGGCATGCATGGCGCCGGCGTTTTGCGTGGCTTCCCGGTGCATGAGCTGTCCGCGTTTGTGGACGAGTTTTAGCGTGTCCTCGGCGGACAGGACCCTGGCGGCGCATAGGGCGCTGTATTCTCCCAGGCTGTGCCCGGCGGTCAGGACAGGGAAAATCCGCTGCTTGTTCAGCAGGGACAGGCAGGCCAGATTCATTGCCGTCACCGCTGGTTGAAGGTTGACGGTCTGGGTGAGGTGCTCCATGGGGCCTTTAAAGCAGAGATCCCGGATGGCAATGCCGGTAATGGCCTCGGCCATGTCGAATACCTCTCTCGCTTCGGAAAATGCCTGACATAAATCCTCTCCCATGCCCACGCTCTGAGATCCCTGACCCGGAAAAAGGAATGCAATTTTTTTCATAAAACCTCCTGAAAGTCATCAACCGTTTGTTTCATCGTCCAGATTGAAGAGCTTGCGGGTCACGTCAATGTGAATCGATTTGTCTCCGTAACAGCCGTTTCTTTTTAAATATACCGTTGGATCATGAAGTATTTTATTGACCATGGCCTGGGTCATTCGCTGAAGGGCGGTGCGATCGTCTTCAGAAAGATGTTTGAGGGATTGCAGGGTTTTTTGGATTTCGGATTCGGCAATATGCTCCATTTTAGCTCTCAGCGCCACGATGGTGGGTACAACGCCCAGACTTTCATACCACTTGCGGAATTGAATGACGGCCTCATCCACAATGCGTTCCCCTTTGACAGCCTCCCGATTCCGGTCCTCGATGTTTTCGTCGATGACATTTTTCAAGTCATCGATATCATAAACGTAAGCATTGCTCAGGCGGTTGATTTCGGGATCAATGTCGCGGGGAACGGCAATATCGATGAAAAAAACCGGCCGGTTTTTGCGGATGCGCATAACCGATTTCATCTGATCGCGGGTCAGAATGAATCCGGGTGCGCCGGTTGAGCTGATGACGATGTCCACTTCTTCCAAACATTCAGAAACTTCTTCAAGCCGGATGGCCCGGCCTTTGAATCGTTTTGCCAACTCCATGCCGCGTTCAAAAGTCCGGTTTGCCACGAAAACATCGCCGGACCGGTTTCGAAGCAGGTGCTCGACCGCCAATTCAGCCATTTCTCCGGCGCCGATCAGCAACACTTTTTTATCTTCCAGAGAGCCGAATATCTTGCGTCCCAGCTCAATGGCCGCGTAACTGATGGATACGGCATGGTCGCCGATGCCGGTTTCACTGCGTACTCTTTTGGCCACAAAAAAAGTCTTGTGAAGCAGGCGGTTCAGAATCACACCGGAAGTGTTTTTCTGTGTTGCGGTCAGATAGGCGTCTTTCATCTGACCCAGAATCTGGGGCTCTCCGACGACCATGGAATCCAGGCTGGAAGCCACTCGAAAAACATGGCGTATGGCATCTTCTCCGGTATGAATATAAAGGGCATTTTCAAATTCGGAAACAGGTATCTGTTTGATTTCAGAGATATATTGTTTGGCGGTTTGAATCGCAAGTAGTCTGTCCGAAGTCGTCATCAGGATTTCCACCCGATTACAGGTAGAAACCAGGACCATTTCTGAAAGGTGCGGATAATTGCTGAAATCATCCAGAGCCGTTGCGATTTGGTCCCCGGAAAAGG
Organism: Deltaproteobacteria bacterium; assembly: GCA_026388755.1. Taxonomy (GTDB): domain Bacteria; phylum Desulfobacterota; class Desulfobacteria; order Desulfobacterales; family Desulfatirhabdiaceae; genus RAAP-1. Next base: position 3,579 of record JAPLJE010000489.1, read on the forward strand.
CAAGACATTCCCGAAGCTCAACCGGAGCGGTTTTGTGATTTAATCCCAAAAGTACGATATCAATCATAATCGGATGGCAAAACTCATAAAAGTCATCAAAGGTGCTACCAGCGGGTAAATACACCATGATGACCTTTTAAAAACAGATTAACGCCAAGAAACGTGAAGATTACCACACAAAAACCGATGATGGCCAGGATCGCTGCCTTTCTGCCTCGCCAGCCGACGGTCAGACGTTCGTGAATCAGGGCCGCATAGATCAGCCATGTGATTGCAGACCAGATTTCCTTGGGATCCCAGCTGAGAAACTTTCCCCAAATCAGTTTGGCATAGACAAAACCTGTGGCCAGTCCGATGGTCAGCAGGGTGAATCCCGCAACAATGCAGGTATAGCCGGAAGCATCCAGAAGTTCCAGAGAGGGCAGGCGCTTGTAGAAAAAACTGCGCTTTTTGGTTTTGATGGCATTTTCCTGAAACAGGTAAAGAATCCCAATACCGCAGGCCAGTGCAAAGGCCGCTTCTCCGACAAAAACCGCCAGGATGTGGAAAACCAGCCAGATGCTGCGAAAACTGGTCTGAGCCACAATGGATGCGCGCGGCAAAAGGGCGGAAGCGACCATCACCAGACCGGCCAGAGGCACGACAAAAGCGCCAAGGACCTTCAGGTTAAAGCGATATAGAGACAGAATATACACCCCGGATAGGGTCCATGCAGCCATGGACAGGGCTTCGTGAAGGTCCCGGACCGGAATATGGCCAGCCATGAAAAAATTGTATCCAAGGGTTGCCGTGTGACTTATAAAGGCTAAGACAAGAATATCTGAAGGGCATTTTTCTGCAGAAAAAGATAGGACAGATATCCTGCTGAACTGAGTAAATACAGGAAAGTGATGCCGATTATCACCGTTTCCATTCAATTGCCCCGTATAGCCTGTCTGAAAGCTTGTTGTTAAATGTCATCCCCACGCTCACTCACCCAATCATACCCATACCCCGGTCCCAGGACCGATATCAACATTGTGTCGATTCGAGCCCTGTCACCGTCTCGAATGCATTCCAGCAGCCCCTGGTCGATCAGGCTTACAAAAACTTGCCGATGCGCCTCGGGATCACGGGTCCGTTCCAGCAAAATTTTGCGCATTGCTCCCATGAGTTTTAGAAACTCGGCATATTCCGGACCGAACTGCGCCTCAAGCTGCTTTCGAAGCCTTCTGGCAAATGCCGGACTCTTTCCCGAAGTGGATATGGCAATAATCAAATCCCCCCGTTCAATGATGGAGGGAAGGATAAAATTGCACAGATCGGGCTGGTCCGCAATGTTGCACAGTTTTCCCTGCTTCCGGGCGTCATCGTGAATGGCGCGGTTCAGATCCTTGTTGTCTGTTGCGCCAATGACCAGAAAAACGCCGTCAAGATCAGATGCCTGGTAGGGCCGCTGTTTCAGCGAAATGCGATTTTCCTGAGCCAGGTCAAATATTTGGTTCGTCACTTCCGGGCTGACCACGGTCACCACGGCGCCGCAGTCCAGCAGCGTCCTGACTTTGCGGGTTCCCACGGCGCCGCCCCCGACAACCAGGCAGGAATGATGCCGGACATCCAGATTTACGGGATAATATTTCATAGCCGCATGAGGTCCTCCGCCAGGACAAGCTCTCCATTATAAGTTTTCCGGCATTCATTTTCAATATCAAATATGTCGCAGCGGGGATAAAAATGGGTCAGCACCAGTTTTTTCACGCCGGCGCTTGTGGCAATGCTGCCTGCCAGGGAAGGAGAAAGATGCCCCTGAACTTTTTCCTCATCCGCATGCGAGCACTCGCAAATCAGGACCTGCGCATCCGCGGACAGTGTAATCAGATTGTCAGTATAATCCGTATCGCCGGAATAGACCACCGAATAACCGGATGGCGATGCAATCCGGTAAGAAACGCTCTCCGGGTTGTGGGCAGCCGGCCGGGTGCAGACCGAAAATTGATCGAATTCCAGACGGTCAGGAACTTGGGTATTCATCTCGACAATCGACAGGATGTCTGTGTCCAGTTCAATCCAGTGGCCGTAGGCCTGTTTGAGCGCCTGGTAAAAGGCTGAAAAACCTTTTCCCGCGATGAGGGTTAGAGGCGTTTTTCGAGTTCTGTGCTCTGAATACTTGGTCGCAAACAGAAAGGGAATCAGTTCCGAAGTATGATCCGGGTGAAAGTGGCTGAAGAAAATACAGGAAATATCAAAAATGGAAACGCCGCATTCAAGCATCCTTCGAAGGGTTCCGGCGCCGGCATCAAAAAGCAGTTTCTCCCCGCCGGTTTCCATCAAGACCGAGCAGGAGCTTCTGCGGAGTGAAGGGACGCAGGTTCCTGATCCCAGAATGGTTATACGAATGGGGTTTTTGGCATCTTTCATGTTTTTTTCCGCTCAATCCGGTCAATCACCCAGTTCAGCAACCGGCCGTCGATTTTATGGTCCAGTACTCCTTCGATGTTGACAAGCGGAATTTCCGCCCTTGCCATGCCTTTATGCCCCCCGGCGGATCCAAATGCCCCAAAAGCCTTTTTGGCCAATTTCCCGGCGTCTTTTCGAAGTCCGTCATTTCTGA
>JAPLJE010000008.1 GCA_026388755.1 Deltaproteobacteria bacterium
ACGGGAGATTATAGTGTATTTGACACGACTATAGCTACTGTTCTGGCGAATAACCACAGTCAGTCGATTGACATAACCGATAACACACCTCTGTCAGTTACCGCTGCTCTGGACCCGGGCAGTTTGTCCGGTCAAAATGCTGACTGGTGGGTTGTAGCTAACACCCCATGGGGTCCTTATACACTAACTCCTTCAGGATGGTCTCCAGGAATCAATATGTTGGTCCAATCTCCATTGCTCAAGATAGGTCCAGTGGAAGTTTTTAACGGATATCTACCTGTTGGTGACTACACCTTTTATTTTGCTGTTGACATGAGTCCTGACGGCATTCTTGATGAACCTCTTTATTATGATGGAGTTCAGGTGCATGTAACGCAATAGAATTTGTAAACCCTGCAAACAGGGGTATGTTTAGAGAGTAGCGACGGGCACGGAACAAGAACGTAGTATGTGGTTCAGGCACTTACACTAAAGAAGGCAAAGCATGCATAAGATCAAGTCTGTTCTGTTGAGTTTACTAATTGCCGCGGTCGTTGCCGGTTGCGCAGCTCCTGGGCCGATTTATGAAACCAGCCGAGGATTGGTCGGGGCATGGATAGTGACAGCCAGCCGCCCGGCTGGTGTGGGAAAGAACCTCCTTACCTTTTCGTCTGATGGTACTTTCTTTCGAAGCGGGGATACGCATCCGGTACTCAGTGGCGCCCATGGTGCCTGGAAGCAGGTCGGCGATAAGGAGTTTGATGCAACCTACATCGCGTTTCGATTCGATCAAGACAAAAATTGGATCGGAAGCACCAAAACTCGAATACACATTATCTCTGGCCCTGGTGACGACGAGTTTGCGGGTGTGGCCAAAGTCAGCACACGCGACATGCAGGACAACGAGATTGGGACGTCCGAAGTGCGTCTTGACGGAAAACGTATCCGGGTTGAGCCTTTCTGACTTCGCGCTTTCCAGCGTCACGTAGGGTAAGGTGTGGCGCAGCTTTGCCTTCTAACTCGGCAGTCAACCGGGTGCTGTGCAATAAAGCTGCGCAGCGCAGGTTACTTCTACGTTATATGTCTCGAACAAACAGCATTTGTATTTGACCATCATAAAGGTAACAAGCATCATCAGGATGGTTTAGCAAGACCATACTCAACAATATGTTATCTGAAGGTTGAGTATTCACAGTCCAATTTTCTTAAGGATACCATTCGTATGGTTGAAAATGCTTGGACTCAATAATATATGCAAGTATGGTTGACATTTCAAATCTGGTTTTAGATATTTCGGGGATCACCCATACAAAACAGCGATGAGCCAGATAAATTCAAATGACTAATAAAAAGAAAAAGCTAACTCCTGCACAAAAGGCGGCAAAGAAAAAAAGGCAACAAGAATATATGACCATATTTGTGAATGGTAAGCAGAAGCGTGTTAAACGACCCCCGACAATAGATGGCATGGATCTTTCTGATTTTATAGTGAATAACGCAGATCCAATATTTCTCCATCAGAATGAATTGTGGGAATATATGGATTAACTCAAAGATAGCAATAATCCGGATCGAGCAGACGCACTAACCCGCGCGCTCCTCATCCGTGGTGTTAGGTTAGGCATGGAGGGACAAATGACGATAACTGAACTGGCCGAGCTAAGCCCTGTAAAACTATATGAGCACGGCGAGGCGAATGGCTACCGCCATTATCTAAATCTAAATCTCGACAAAGTCGCGGCGGAATCTGGAGACGAAAGTGGCCAGAAGGTTCTCCAAGCCGCTAAGGTGCTTGAACACCGAGGTCTCATAAAGCCCGTCTACGTCCAGCATGTCCTTGCGAGGGCAAGGTCTGGCTGTCAGGGGGTCACTGGAATGGGCGAGCGGTTGTTGCAGGAAAGAACGGGTGTGTACAGCACGCTGCTCCCTCCGAAGGCTCACCTTTGGTCGGGCGGAATGATGCGACAGAATTTAGGACTGTGTGAGGAGGCTTCGTTATGAGACAAAAGAAGGATCGACTCTTGCGGTGCACCGTGATCTCATTCAAATGCAAGGCCATTCTGATAGGTCTGTTATTTGCGCTGGCCATCGCGGGCTCGGGTATGGCACAGACCCCGAGGCCGGATGACGGCACGACACTTAAGCAGATCATCATCTTCGGCCGCCACAGCATCCGCTCATCCACGGTGGACCCGGCCGTCTTGGCCACGTATTCATCGAATATCTACCCCCCTTTCACTGGGGTCCCGGTGGGCTACCTGACTCCCAACGGAGAGAAAGCCGCACTTCTGCTCGGCTCCTACTTCCGCGACTACCTGCTCCAGGAGGGGCTTCTCACGGACAACGTGGCGACGGATCTGTCCCGCTCGTATTTCCGCTCGAATTCCATCCAGCGCTCCTTCGTGACCGCCACCAAATTCGGAGAGGGGTTGATCCCGGATGCGACCATTCCGGTCCACTCCTATACAATTGCTGATCCCAGTACCGGCACGCCTGCCGTGCCCGACCCGGTGTTCGATCCCATCGTGACGGGTGTGGCGACGATCGATCCTGTTCGAGCCGAGACGGAGGTCCTGGGCATCTACGGCAGCGGGGCGGCGATGGCGTCCACTTGCAGCGCCGAGCTTGCTCTCATTCGCGGCGTGCTATCTCCGCCAGGCACGGTCGATCCGACCTCTCAAGAGACCAATCCGTTTACGCTCACCGCCGTCGCGCCGGTAACGAAGGCTGGAGCTTCCATCAATCTCGGTGGACTGGACATGACGACAAATGCCACCGACCCGTTCGTCATGCAGTACGCCGACGGTTTCGCGCCTGAGGATGTGGCCTGGGGTAAGCTCACGCCGGATACTCTTTCCCAGCAGACCCGGCTCTGGGTCCTGCATATCGCGATTCAGATGCGCATGCCCTACGTCGGCCAGGTGCAGAGCTCGAACGCCGCCTCGCACGTGCTTCGCTCCATGATGCAGGTCATTTCGGGCAGGGACCTTCGCGGAGCGTTCGGGGACCACAAATCGCGGATCGCCATCGTGATCAGTTCCGATAGTTATATGGCCGGACTGGCGGGACTCCTCGGCCTTCACTGGACGCTGCCGGGCTATCAGACGGATTTCACCTCTCCGGGGGGAGTGCTCGTTTTCGAACTGCGGCAGTCGAACAAATCGAAGGAGTATCTCGTCCGCGTCTTCTACACCTCACAGACCTTCGATCAGCTCCGCAATCTGACCCCCCTGACCTTCGAAGCCCCTCCCGCGACCATGCAGCTCTTGGTTCCGGGGGGCAGCGACTCGGCCACGGATCTGGACGTCGAATGGCCCACCTTCAGGAAGCTACTGAGCGGGGCCATGGACCAGAAATACGTGCAGCCTTACGGGAAAGAGGTCCCGCCCGACGTGTTGACCAACGTCCCCTAGCCCAGCCCCCAAAACCCAGGCGGGCGGACGATCGTGCAGGAAGGCGAGAAGGGCGACCGTACCGCCTATCAACAGGGCACGCGGAAAGTAACGGGGCACAGCCCTTGACAAAGGACAAAGCAGGATGAAAAGCATCGCCCAACGAATAAGGATAGATTGTGAGAGCGGAGCGAACCACAATCTATCCTTATTCGTTGGGCGAGCCCGGTTACTTTATATAT
>JAPLJE010000183.1 GCA_026388755.1 Deltaproteobacteria bacterium
GGAATTTTCAGCCGTTTCCCATCTGAATCGCAAAGATCCGGGGAAAACGCTCTGACCATTCCCGGAATAATCCCCAGGCACGGGGTTTGATTTTCTTCACTGTATCCCATGATGATCTGGGTTCCCAGGCAGATTCCGAGCATCGGCTTCCCCTGGTTAAAAGCTTCATGAAGCACCGCATCTATGCCCAGACATTTCAGGCTGTTCATGGCAGATCCGGCTGCACCGACTCCAGGAAAAATAATACGGTCGGCAGACCGGATTTCTTCAACGTTTCGAGTGACCACGTTCGCATGGCCCAGGTGGGATACGGCGCGGGCCACGCTGGCAAGGTTTCCGGCATCGTAGTCAATAATTGCAATCATACTTACCTTCTTCAGCCTTTTTTGCTTTTTCCCATAAATTGTTCAGCTCTGTGTACGAGACCGCATTGAATTGTTGGCTGTTTTGGGCAATGGCTTGTTCCATGTGTCTAAAACGCTTTTCAAACTTTCGGGTGGAATCGGCCAGGGATGTTTCCGGATGAAGTTTTGCGAACCGGGCAACATTTACCAGCGTAAAGAGCACATCGCCAAATTCCAGGGACAGTTTTTCCTGGGCTTTTGAATCCTGCAGAGGGCCGGATTGCGGAATTTTGTCCACTTCAGATTTAAATTCCGCCCATTCTTCTTCAACCTTTTCCATGACCCCTGAGATTGTCTTCCAGTCAAATCCGGCCCTGGCTGCCCGTTCGGAAATCCGGTATGCGCGAATCAGGGCGGGCAGGCCACTGGGAACAGAATCCAGAAGTCCGGTATTTTCGACATGATTTTTTTCAGTCATTTTAATGGTGTGCCAGCGTTGACGCACCTCTTCACTGGTTACGGCTGTTTCTTGCCCGAACACATGAGGATGCCGCCGGATCATTTTCCGTGTATTCCGGCTGGCAACATCCCGAAGATCAAAATGACCGGCTTTCTGATACAGATGAGCCATAAACAATATCTGAAACAGAACATCTCCGAGTTCTTCGCACACGTCTTCCGGGCTTTTGGACTCAATGGCATCCACCAGTTCGTAGACCTCTTCGATCAGGTAAACTGCCAGGGTTCGGGGAGTTTGCTTCCTGTCCCAGGGACATCCGTTTCCCCCCCTCAACTGTTCAATCAGGCGGATCAGTGCCGATATGTCTTTGAGATCCGGTGTTACAGGGGGAGATTCCAAATTTTCTTCAGCTCCAAAATTTTGGTGGAAAAATCCTGTTTCATTTCCTTTGAAACCATTTGGGCCATGATTTCAGAGACTCTGGTTATATGAGGAGCCAGAATCGAGTCCTTGATTATTGGAACGCCTTTGGGAAGAAAGGCCGTAAGAATCATGAGAAGAACAGAGGCGATCAGGACCCCTTTTGCAATGCCGAAAAACACGCCGCAGATCCGGTCAACCCACCCCAGAAAAGCGATGTTCATCAGGTATTTGATAATGACCCCTATGATGCTGACAAAGATAAATACGCCGCAGAACAGCAGCATGAATGCCAGAATCTTGGCATAGGCGGGATTACTGATCCACACGCTCAGGGGTCTTGTGATTTCCAGGTAGTAGGTGTATCCGGCATAGAAACCACCCAGCACCCCGATAATGGAGGATATTTCTTTTATAAGTCCTCTGAAAAAGCCTCTGATCAGGCAATAACCCAGTATGATGGTAATGATGATGTCAAATGGATTCATCAGATCCTTTCATAGGCAAAGATCAATGTATGTTGGATATGTAAGATCATATACCACTTCCTTCAGTTCAACTCTTGAGTCTCATCCTCATTTGCGTTAGTATATAACACGGCACCGATGAGTCAAGGTGTTTTTGTATGAAAGTGACAAGAGGCTTAAGACAATGCTCAATAGAATTAAGGCTATTCTCGGAGAGAATTCCCTATGTGTTCTGGCAACCTGTTCGGAAAACAGGCCACATTGCTCTTTGATGGCATATATTTACGATATTCAGAAAAATATCCTGTATATGATGACCCTGAAAACCACCCAAAAATACCGCAATATCTGCCATAACCCCCAGGTCAGCGTGCTGGTGGATACCAGAAGCCATCCTTTCGGATCCGATAACATACAGGCTTTGACGGTTTCTGGTTATTGTTCTCTGCTTTCAGATACGCAGATCCGGTCGGACATTCTGAGCCAAATGGTTGATAGACACCCCCATCTTCAGGACCTGTCCAATCACGCGGATGTAGAAGTGTTGGCCATCCATTCGACGGCTTTTTTGCTTATGGATGGGGCGCTGAAGTCACATCATTTTTTACTTTTCAACCCTTCCTCTTTTGTTGCCAATTGAATGGACGCGTCAACGGCGATGGGACTGCCGTTGCAAACGATCAGGGGATTGATGTCAATTTCCTGAATTTGCGGACAGGCAAGCCCAAGCTCACTCAGATGAATTAATATGTCGCACAGCGTATCCCGATTTACGGGAATGGAGTTGCGAAATCCGTTCAAGACATTTTGCGCGCGAATCTGAGCCATCAGGTGAAAAGCATCTTTTCGGCTGATCGGCGCAACAGCAAAAGCCGTATCTTTCAGAGCTTCGGCAAGAATGCCGCCAAGGCCCAACATGACGCAGGGGCCAAACTGGGGATCCCTGATGAAACCGGCAATCAGCTCGATGCTGCCATTGATCTGCTGTTGAACCAGGATACTGCCGCCATTCGACATGGCGGCGCGAAGATCTGAAAAAGCGTTTTCGACCATTTCGTTCGAGTGAATGCCGATTCTTACCAGCCCTTGTTCGGTTTTGTGAATGATTCCCGGTGAAATACCTTTCATGACTATGGGGAAACCAAAGTCTGAGGCTGCAGCGTTGGCTTCGGATATGGAACTGACGATTTTTTCCGGTACCGTCGGAACGCCAAAGTCAGCCAGAATCTGTTTGGAAACATGTTCATCTAGGCTAGTTGATGGCCCTGCCAGGACCTGCTTCCACCTGTCGGAAGCTGCCGTGTGTTGAAAGGATTCGACGGAAGTATTCCATGGCGTCTCTCTTTGGTTTCTTTTGAACAGGGCGCGAAGACATTCAACCGACCGCTGGATTTCCCGAAAGACAGGAATTCCCTGTTTCTGAATGGCGATCTGCATTTCACGCGCTTGTTTGCGTTCGCCGATCAGCCATGCTACCATGGGCTTTCCGGATAATTTTACCTTGTCAGCCAGCGGCGATAAGTCAAAATTGAGTGAAAAGCCACCTGCAAATAAGTGCAGAAAAATCGCATCCACGCCGGGGTCGGCGCAAACAGCCTCAGCTGCAGTCCGATATGTTTTTTCGCCCCCGTTTTTTTCAACGGCAGGCCACAGATCAATAGGATTGGCAATTGGCATCCACTCCGGAAACACGGATTTCAATGTTTGCCGGGTTTGGGAAGACAGGTCGGCCACTTCCAGCCCCAGATTTTCAATATAATCCGCTGAAACAATGCCGGCTCCACCGCTGTATGTCAGGACCGCTACCCGGCCGGGCAGGTTGCGGGGAAGGGAAGGAAAGGCGGCCAGGGTTCTGCAAAGATCCATCATCTGTTTAAAATCGGTTGCCTCGATAATTCCGGCTTGAGACATCGCACCGCTGATGACCGCGCCGTTTCCGGAAAGGCTTGCGGTGTGGCTCATGGCGGCTTCAGCCCCTTTCCGGCTTTTCCCGCCTTTTAATGCAACAATGGGTTTTGGCGACCGGCTGCAGATTTCCATAAACCGGCGGCCGTCCGGAATGGATTCCATGTAAAGTCCGATGGCTTTCGTGTGGGGATCCCTTGTCAGGTATTCGAGCAATTCGCATTCTTCCACATCCACTTTGTTGCCGATGGAGCAGACTTTGCTGATTCCCATGGTTCCGTGGGTCATGGTATCAATCAGAAAACCGGCGGATAGCATGCCGCTTTGAACAATCAGGGATACGTCTCCGGGAATGAGCCCATAATCCCAGATTGTCGGGGAAACAAAGGAAAATACATGGCGACTGACAGCATCCACGAGTCCCATGCAGTTTGGCCCCCAAAGTCGAATGCCGGTTTCATGAGAGATCCGGCGCAGCATGCCCTGAAGTTTTTTCCCCTCATCGCCGGTTTCGGAGAACCCACCGGATTCAATCATGACCCCTTTTTTTCCTTCCTCGCCGGTTTCGGAGAACCCACCGGATTCAATCATGACCCCTGGGATTTTGCGCATGGCACATTCCTGAATGACATTGGGAACCATCGGAGCCGGAACAAAGACAATAGCCAGATCGATGGGATCCGGCACATCCAGAACGCTTGGATAGCAGGTAATGCCTTCAATCGAAGAATACCGGGGGTTTACGGGATATATTTTTCCGGCAAAGCCCTTCAGAAGATTTGTCAGGATGGAAAATCCCCCTCTGGCGGGCTTTGTCGTTGCGCCAATCAGAGCGATTCCTTTTGGATTAAAAAAAAATTCCATTGATGAATTGCCTCCGGAGTGTTAGCAATGTATCTTGATAAGAAAGTATCTGGTTTTTTTAATGTCATTTGGGTGCCATCTTGTCAAGCATAAACGAACGAATGTTCGGTTATTTTCAGCACTCAACAGGGGAAGATATGCGCCTGTATGCTGTAGCAGATATTCATGGCCGATTAGATCGAATGGCCGCAATCAAAAACAACCTGGAAATGTATTGCCCGAATGTGCTGATCGCTGCAGGGGATATCACCCATTTTACACGGACGCTTCCCATTATTTCGAAATTGGCCGATCTTTCACTTCCGGTTCTGGCGCTTCGCGGGAATACCGACTTAAAGCGGATTGAATCCCAGTTTGCCCTCAAAGAGAACATTTTTTTCCTTAACAATCGCGATGTGACATTACAAGGGGTTCATTTTGCAGGAGCCAACGGAACCATACCGGTACCGTTTCGATCCAGGATCGCTTTTAGGGAAACGTTCATTTGGAAGAGGCTGATGCCCCTGATGACCCATCGAACGGTTTTGGTTGCGCATCCGCCTCCCTGGGGATGCCAGGATCGCGTTGCGGGAAAATATCATTGCGGTTGCAAGTCCCTTGAAAGATTCATCAGAGCCTGTCAGCCCGCCCTGTTGATCTGTGGGCATATCCATGAGGATGCGGGAATGTCCTGCCTGGGAAAAACCCTGATTGTCAATTGCGCCATGGGTTCCTTCTGTGAAGGGGCCATCATCGACATCCAAAATGGCCGGATCACCGCGGAAATTCTAAAGGTCAAAGGGCGAAGTTAAATAAAATCTTGTTGATTTTCATGAGTTTGAACGTTAATTAAATAGCAACGAGAAAAGGTTTATCAACTTAATAAAAAGGATGGGTATCATGACTAAAAAAATTTGGATTCTGTTGACTCTGATGATGGTTTTGCCGGCAATGACCCTTATGGCATCATGCGCCAAGAAAAAAGTATACTCTGACGCCTCCGGAACGCAGGCTTCTGATGATGCAGCAAGGGCTGCGGAAAAAGCCAGGCAGGATGCTCTGGCCAGACAGCGGGGATTTGATGAGCAACGGTTAAAGGATCAAGCTGCTGGTGGAAGAGCAGGGGGCGGGGGCCTGGATGCCGGGGGGTCTGCAACGCGGAGCAGTTTTGTTTCAGAAGATATTTATTTTGAGTACGACAGCGCGGTCCTTGTCCCGGATGCCCGTGATGTGTTGAAACGCAAGGCCGAGTGGATGCGAAGCAACTCGAATGTATCCGTAATCGTTGAAGGTCACACGGATAGTCGTGGAACGGTTGAATACAACATAGCCCTGGGAGAGCGGCGAGCGGAAAGTGCCCTTTCGTTTCTGGTGGATTTGGGGATTCCTGCATCTAGACTGACAAGCGTCAGCTATGGTAAGGAAAAACCGATTGATCCGGGTCAGAATGAAGCGGCCTGGGCCAAAAATCGCCGGGTTCATTTTGAAATCAAAAAATAGTTGACCGAAGGGTTGACGCATGGATCCGCATCGCGGGAAAATCCTTATTGCAGACGATGATCCGATAATCCGGGCGATTCTTCAAAAATTATTAGAAAAATCCGGGTTCGAAGTGATTGCTGCGCAAAACGGAAAAGAGGCTATCGATCTGCTTTCCAATGAAATCCGGGCTGTTATTCTGGATCTGGAAATGCCGGTCATGGGGGGCATTGAATGCTTGCGGTCTATCAGAAAAAATATTCAGGATCTATCCCCCATCATGCTGACCGCAAGTGAGGATTTCACCAGCGCTGTTGAGGCCATGAGGAATGGTGCATTTGACTATATCACCAAACCCTTTAATCCGAGGCAGCTTATCGCTCTGGTGGACAAAGCCATCGAAACGGACGCTCAGGCCAAACGGCTGCGCCGTGTTGAGGCGGAACTGGCAAAATCCCGGGAACAAGAAATCGAAACCGCCTCAAAAATTCAGCAGACCCTGCTGATGGGGGTTCCCCCGAAAAATTTCAAGGGGATGGAAATTGCCAATCGGACCATCCCTTCTGAAAAAGTGGACGGCGATTTCTATGATTTTATTACCATTGATTCCCAGAGCCTGGATGTGGTGGTCGGCGATGTCATGGGCAAAGGCATTGCTTCGGCGCTCATGGGCGCCGCGCTTAAGAGTTATTTCCTTCGAGTGATTCACGAGCTTGGATTCTCTTGTGTTCATAAAGGCTTGCCGCCTGAACCCGATGCCATCGTTGGCCGCGTTCAGTCCGCCATGATTCACCAGATGGAGGAACAGGAGACATTTGTCACCCTGTGCTATGCCCGGTTTGATCTTTCCAGAAAACAGATGCGGTTTGTGGATTGCGGTCACATGCGAACCATTCAATATCATCAGAAAAGCCAAACTTGCAGCCTGCTTCAAGGGATGAATATGCCGATCGGGTTTCCGGAAACCGAACCCTTTACTCAGGTTGTCGTGCCATTTTACAAGGGTGATATCTTTTTCTTTTATTCCGACGGACTTAGCGAAGCCATGGATTCGGAAGGCCGACTTTTTGGTGAAGAACGTCTGGTGGAATCCGTTAAGGCCAGTTCCGGATTCTCACCCAATGAGATCATAAATCACGTATGGACCGATATTGTGACGTTTTCAGGGACAGAAACTTTCAGGGATGATTTTACCTGTGTTGTTGTGAAAATTGACCCGCCTGATTCGGTCATGTTACAGCCGGATGCCGAGTCAAGAATGACGTTTTCGAGTGACTTAAAAGAACTGTCCGGCATTCGGCAATTCATTCGAGGTTTTTGTGAAACTATTCCTGAAGCATTGCTGGGTGAAGCCCGAATATCCATGATCGAACTGGCGGTAACTGAAGTTGCCACCAATATCATCCGCCATGCCTATAGCGGACGATCCAACGCACTTGTTGAGGTAGCCGCCAGGCTGTTTCCGGATATGTTTCTGATTGAATTCGTTGATAAGGGAAAAGGCTTTAATCCGGAAAAGGTTCCTCATCCCAAATTTGATGGATCC
>JAPLJE010000456.1 GCA_026388755.1 Deltaproteobacteria bacterium
ATCTCATTCAGCGCGGCAAGGCTTCCCTGGACCGAATCAACCGGATTATGGAAAGGCTGCCGGACATTGCGGACAGGACAGATGACAGACGGCGGAAGGTAGAGAGCAGAGAACAACGGACAGATGACGAGAGCTTGAACGGAGAGCTGAAATTTGAACAGGCCGGTTTTTCTTACCAGGCGAATCTTCAGCCTGCCCTGGACCGGATCCATTTTACACTGGCGCCGGGAAAATTTCTGGGAATCGCCGGACCGCCGGGCAGCGGCAAAACCACGCTCCTGAACCTTATTCCTCGACTGTATGATGTCACGCAGGGCAGGATCAGCCTGAATCAGGTCGATATCCGGGAAATTCCATTGTTGGATCTCCGATCGCGGATGGCGCTCATGCCTCAGGAGCCGTTCCTTTTTGCCGGAACCATCCGGGACAATATTGCTTTTGGCGATCCGCGGCACAGGGATGCGGATATCCTCCAGGCTGCAAGGGATGCCGCGCTCTACGACACCATTCAGGCCTTTCCCCATGGACTCGATACGGTTGTGGGAGAAAAAGGCGTGATTCTGTCCGGAGGCCAAAAACAGCGGGTCGCCCTTGCCAGATGCCTGATCCAGTCCCCGTCAATTCTCATTCTGGATGACCCCATCAGTCAGGTGGATACGGAAACCGGAAATTTCATTTTGAAAAACCTTCGAACACGATCCGTCGCCAGCACACTGATTATTGTCTCTCACCGGTTGTCGGCGCTTAAAGCCGCCGATCTTATTCTGGTGCTGGATCAGGGACGGATCCGCGAATCCGGAACCCATTCCGAGTTGATGGCATCTGATGACTATTATGCCAATATCTTACGCCTTCAGGAAATCGAAGAGGAGCTGGATGCATACGAACGCCGGGATATTTGAAGAAAAAAACCTTGAGAAAGCTTACGATATCAAACTGCTGTGGCGGATCTATCCGTTTGTAAAGCCCTATCGCCTGCTGCTGACTTTTTCCATCATCATGGCCATGATGATTACCTTTCTGGATCTTTCCCTTCCCTATATCACCAAAATCGCCATCGACCGGTACATTGTTCCCAAAGCGGGCGTGGAAACGGCGCATTCCACCGTAGCCCGCCATCTCACCGTGGACATTTCCCGGCCGGATATTGCGGAAATTGTCCGCCGTTACCCGGAAGTATTTGCAGTTTCCGGATCATCCGGCATGATCGCATACAAGCAGTTAGATAAACTGGCGCCCCGCGATCTCAAGATGCTTCGACACGATGATTTATCCGGAATTTCCCAGATTGCCGTCATCTTTCTGGGCATCATTATCCTGGATTTCATTCTCAATTTTTCTCAGCAGATGATCATGGAATATTCCGGCCAGAAAATCATGCATGATTTTCGAATGAAGCTCTTTACCCATATTCAAGATATGCCGGTAAGCTATTTTAACCAAAATCCCGTGGCCCGCCTGGTTACCCGAACCACCAACGATGTCCAGAACATGCAGGAAATGTTCACAACAATCATTGCCTTTGTATTCAAGGATATGTTCCTGCTTGGCGGCATTGCCATCATGTTGATCAACATGAACTGGCAGCTGGCACTGACCGCTTTTATCGTTCTGCCGGCAGTTGGTTTTTTTTCCGTTTATTATTCCAGGCAGGCCAGAGAAGCGTTTCGTATCATTCGTACCAAAACCGCGGAAATCAACACCCATTTTTCTGAAACCATCACCGGCATGAAAGTCATTCAATTGTTTCGCCAGGAAACCAACAATTATCAAAAATTTGAAAAAATCAACCACGAATACTTTATGGCCGGCATGCAGCAGGTCCATG
>JAPLJE010000396.1 GCA_026388755.1 Deltaproteobacteria bacterium
GGTTCGGATGATTCGGACAGCAATTTCTCCACGATTGGAAATCAGTATTTTATTGAACATTCTTAACCTCTCACAGGGGAATATTGCCGTGTTTGCGATCCGGCTGGCGAGTTTTTTTGCTTTCCAGAAACTGAAGGGTCCGAATGAGCCGGTGCCGCGTGTCCCTGGGGAAAATCACATCATCGATGTACCCTCTTTTGGCTGCCAGAAACGGGTTGACAAATGCTTTTCGATAGTGCTCCATTTTTTCGGTCATTGTGGCATCTGGATCTTTGGATTCCTTGATTTCCTTGCGGTAAATGACTTCCACCGCACCCCGGGGCCCCAGGACAGCAATTTCTGCCGTTGGCCAGGCGTAATTGATATCGCAATGAATATGCTTGGAGTTCATCACGAGATAGGCGCCGCCGTAAGCTTTCCTCACAATGACCGTGATCCGCGGAACAGTTGCTTCGATAAAGGCATACAGGAGTTTGGCGCCATGCCGGATAATCCCCCCATGTTCCTGTTCCGGACCCGGCATGAATCCGGGAACATCCACCAGGCAGATCAGCGGAATGTTAAATGCGTCGCAAAACCTGACAAACCGGGCGGCCTTGGTGGAGGCATTGCTGTCCAGGACTCCAGCCAAAACCGCGGGTTGATTGGCCACTAGGCCAATGGTCTGCCCTCCCATTCGGCCAAATCCGCAGATGATGTTCCGGGCGAAACCCGCATGAATCTCCAGAAATTCCGCGCCGTCCAGAATGCTGTAAATCAGTACATTCATGTCATAGGTTTGATTGGGATTTGGAGGAATCAGATAATCGAGAGCCGGATCCGAGCGTTCGGGCGGATCCCTTAAATCGAGAAAAGGAGCTTTCAGACGATTGTTCGAAGGCAGAAAATTGATCAACCTTCGAACTTCCCGAAGGCAGAGAATGTCATTGGGAATCACAAAATGGGCAACTCCGCTGACGGTTCCATGAACCTGGGCGCCTCCCAGTTCCTCCGAGCTGATATCCTGATGAATGACGGTTTTGACGACATTCGGGCCTGTGACAAACATATTGGAGGAATTTTCAACCATAAAGGTAAAATCGGTCATGGCCGGGCTGTACACCGCACCGCCAGCACACGGTCCCATGATGCAGGAAATCTGGGGGACCACGCCGCTGGCCTCGACGTTTCGATGGAAAATTTCCCCGTATGCCGCCAGCGCATCCACCCCTTCCTGAATCCGGGCACCGCCGGAGTCGTTCAGTCCAATGATGGGCGAGCCGACCCGGACCGCATGGTCCATGACCTTGCTGATTTTTTGGGAATGGGCCTCCCCCAGGGAACCCCCAATAACGGTAAAGTCCTGGCTGAAAACAAACACTTCCCGGCCATCGATAGTTCCATGGCCCGTTACCACGCCATCTCCGGGGTAACGGCCCAAAGATCTCTCTGCGTCTCCTCCCAGAGAGCCACCCCTTCCGGTCTTCAGAATATCAAACTCCTCAAAAGAGCCTTCATCCAGTAAGAGGTCGATGCGTTCACGGGCCGTTAGCTTTCCTCTCCGGTGCTGGGCGGCAATACGATCCTCTCCTCCACCTTGTATGGACTCCCGGCGCATCTCCTCGAGTTTCGAAAGATTGTCATGCAAAGGCAACACCATAAATTCCTCCAGGGAATTGCTGAATCCCATTTCAGGGCAGTGAACCAACATAAATATTACTACTTAAAACAATTTTGATCAAATATCAAATATCAAATATCGGAATCACCCAATTTTGATAAAATATCAAATATGAAATATCGGAATTACTGAAACCAGGCAGTTTTTGGGTGGTCATCTAAATTGGTTTTGCAATGCATGTCAAAAAAAGGTAATGAAACAGCGAATTGCAATTTCATGCTTCGTTGTGTTGAAAAAGCATGGTTGGAGATATAGAGACATCGGGATAGATTCATGACACAGATACGGCTTAAAAAATATCCATATTTTTATTATCGGTTAAAACTCTTTTTTGCACTATCCCGAACTCCCCATGGCCTCATTGATATGGCAACTCCGGTTTTTGCAGCATTGATCTGGCTAGGTCATATTCCTTCCTTCTCTGTTGTGTTTCTGGGCCTTTTGACCACTTTTGCAGGC
>JAPLJE010000764.1 GCA_026388755.1 Deltaproteobacteria bacterium
ACAATTTTTCCGCTATCCTTTACGGTCTGGAAAGCAGTGACCGAAGACAAAAGCTGGCTCGACCGCGCAATAGGATTTGCGCCATTTATTATTGGTTTCGCTGCGCCAGTTATTCTTTTGTTGGTCGTTTTTTATGAACTCCGCAAGAGAACTCTTGGAAGCTGACCAACCGATCAGCCAGACCGCTCAACAACTGTGCACTCAGGCTGACGGTTATTTCTAACGTTATGATGCCAAAGTGTCTTGAACCCGGATGCGAATAGGGTGCCTAACGCAGATTGCCGCTTGGCTGTGTGGCAACCGTTACACCCCGCGTTACGCCATGAAAAAAATGAGGAGCTAATATGAACGACTGTCTTATTTTGGTTGATCTGCAAAATGACTATTTCCCCGGTGGCATGATGGAACTTGTCGGAATCCAAGCCGTCGCAGCAAACGCCCAGATTCTATTAAATGAATTTAGAAAGTCAAAAACATCCATCATCCACATTCAGCACATTTCCTCTCGCCCAGGCGCAACTTTTTTCTTACCAGAGACTGATGGAGCAAACATCAATCAAATGGTAGCTCCACAAGGGAACGAAATCGTTGTCGTAAAACACTATCCAAACAGCTTCCGTGAAACCGCTCTGTCGGAAATTTTGAAGAACCAAAATATCAATAACTTGGTTATCTGCGGAGCCATGAGCCACATGTGTATAGACGCAACCACTCGTGCTGCTTTCGATTTGGGGTTCAACTGCGTTGTTGCCGAAGATTCTTGCGCCACAAAGGACCTGAGCTTCAAGAACAAAATCATAAAAGCATCAGAGGTTCATGCCTCATTCATGGCTGCATTATCAGCTCCTTACGCCCAGGTTATTTCCGCAAAAGAAATCATCGACAGCAGGGCATAACCAGCAAATTGTGAAAGCGTAGCTTGACGCGCCTAAGGAGATGCCACTTATCTCGCATCCATTATGTGCACAAGATGTTTTCGGGAGGTAAAACGATGAATGACGGAATTGAGATTAAAAAAGATCGAAATATAGCCGAAATCATTTTGAACAGAAAAGAAACCTTTAATGCGTTCAATCTTGAAATGGTCCGTCATCTGGCAAAACATCTCGCGGTTATGGCTGTTGACAACTCCGTGAGAGGAGTCATTATTACAGGAAACGAGCCTTCATTTTGTGCCGGAGGGGATTTGAGGTGGGCGGCGTCATTCTCTGAAAAACCCGGCATTTCCGCAAAACAGGCTTGGAAATGGGGGCTGGTAACAAAAGTTGTCGAAGATGGCTCTTCTTTGGAAGAATCTGTAACGTTGATACAACAATTGGCTGCTAATATTTCTCTTCATTCTTTCGGCTGGTCAAAAAGGCTGATGAATGATGCCTTTAACAATTCCTTTGAATCCCATTTAGAATGGAAAAGAGAAGGTCTTTGTGATTGTTCAGAAAGCGCTGACGGACCGGAAGGATTAAAGGCATTTATTGAAAAACGCAAGCCGATCTTTTCAGAAAATGCCGTCAGGCATATCGGCAATCGACTGAAATCAGAAACAGATGGTTCTGATGCCGGCCAATAAAAAAAGGGCTGATACATTCAGCCCTTCAATATCTGGTATGGAGGCGGCATCCGGATTTGAACCGGAGAATAACGATTTTGCAGACCGTTGCCTTACCACTTGGCTATGCCGCCAAAAAAAATGGAGCGGGAAACGGGATTTGAACCCGCGACTTCAACCTTGGCAAGGTTGCACTCTACCGCTGAGTTATTCCCGCTCAGAAGCGCAATCTATCTAACTTTTTCAGCCCTCGTTGTCAACCTCTTTTTTGCAAAACCATCTATGGTTTGACTATAAACCGCTTAAAACGGTACCCATAGTCCAGACCCGACCAGACCGTGTAGATGAGCGCTCCCCACAGAAAGAACATGCCGATGCCATGAAAATTGATTCCAAAATAGGGATAATGAATTAACAGGGGGATGATGGCAGCAATCTGAAAACCAGTCTTATATTTGCCAAGATTTGAGGCGGAAATATCCTCGTTGTTATCAGCCATCACATTCCGCAGTCCGGTAATGGCAATCTCCCGGCCGATGATGATGCAGA
>JAPLJE010000113.1 GCA_026388755.1 Deltaproteobacteria bacterium
ACGTAATCTCAACCTGGTGAGATTACGTCGCATTGTGGTCATGCCGGCTGATGATTCGCATGAACGGCCGAGTCTCACCACCACAAAACTTAAGCCAGCAAGCGGGCAAGTTCTGTATGGAACCCTTGAGTTTAACGAGATCAGGCATTCCTGACATTTCAGATAATTCCTGACTACCTTCTTAAGCCCAGGGTTTCAATAATGGTTCGATACCGCTGAACGTCTTTGTTTTTGACATAATTCAAGAGTCTGCGGCGTCTTCCAACCAGCATCAGCAAGCCTCTGCGGGAATGATGATCCTTGGTGTGCACCTTCAGATGTTCGGTAAGATAGGTAATGCGATGGGTGATGA
The DNA here is from genome assembly GCA_026388755.1 of Deltaproteobacteria bacterium. GTDB lineage: Bacteria > Desulfobacterota > Desulfobacteria > Desulfobacterales > Desulfatirhabdiaceae > RAAP-1. Next base: position 353 of record JAPLJE010000113.1, read on the forward strand.
GGCCAACCTGTACCTCTGGCGACCCGGTGTCGCTTTCATGAAGTTTATACTGGTCAATCAGTTTTTTCTTGTCTTCGGGCTTAAAAACCACTTTCTTTAATCCTCCTGTTTTACAATAGTGAAATGGGTGAATTCCGCTCCACCCCTGCGGGCATTCATCTCAACTTGCCGTGAACTATTGGCCACCGCAATGTAACAATATGTTACTGCTTTTTACGTTAAAGCTGAACTCAAGGTTGATGAATGCATGACCTCGGGCTAAGCCCTAACCCTTTTCAATTGCATGCTTTCAAAGCACGCAAGTTTAAGACTGAAGAGGCTGGAAAGCCTTCTCTCTGTCCGTAATGACTTTACACAAACGAACAGCAATACGTAAACCCGTGTTGAACCAGGTTATAACTGAGAATGGACAGCAGGTGGTTGTTTCCGTCAATGATTTTTACCAGGTTCTCTCCGGATAAAAAATAAGAAGGTGGAACATCCGCTGCTGTAATCATCATGCCATATTTGAGCTTATCCGTCAAAGCTTTATCTGCCTGAAAAGAAACCATATCCGGCAAAGCTTCGGCCATACCGATCAAATGCCGGGCGATATCGCCGGATCGGGCCAGTTCTTCCAGTTCAGAAAGAGAAATGGCATCTGTGGTTGCGTAGCCGCTGCTGACTGTCCGTCTGAGATTCTTCAGATGACCGCCGCAACCCAGGATTTTTCCGATGTCTGCACAGAGCGTACGGACATAGGTTCCTGCGCTGCAGCTCACCTCAAAACGGACCAATGGCAATGCAATTTCCAGAATTTCAAGCCGTTGAATGTGAATCTGACGAGCAGGTTTTTGAAACGGCACTCCTTTTCGGGCAAGCCTATACAGCGGAATCCCCTGATGTTTCAACGCCGAATAGACCGGCGGGGCCTGGTTCATGGTCCCAACAAAAGACTTCATGACGGTCCGCAACGTATCTTCGGGAACGTCAACGGCTACACATTTTGAAATCACGGTTCCCGTGGAATCCTGAGTGTCAGTTTCAATGCCCAGACAGAGTTCCGCCTGATAGGTCTTGGCGCTGTTCAACCAGAAGCGGGCCAGCCGGGTTGCCTGGTTGACGCAGACAATCAGGACACCCGTGGCAAATGGGTCGAGTGTTCCGGCATGACCCACTTTTTGGGCCTGAAGCAGGCGCTTGACAATGGAAACAACCCTGGCGGAAGATAGTCCCGGCGGTTTATCGATCACAAGTATCCCATTCAGGGATGCGTTTTTTTCCTGCACAGCCAACCTCAGATCTTTTACCTGATTTCTTATGATTCGGCTTCTGACTTTTATTATAAAGACTCTGTTATCTGCAGGATCTGGTCTTTAATTTCAGTCAGGGTGGATTCAATACTGAAGCCTGCAGCGCTCTGGTGCCCGCCGCCGCCGAATACTGCAGCAATGGCAGCCACATCCACGCTTCCATCAGATCGCAGGCTGACGTTATAAGGGCGCCGCTGACCCGGAGAGCGGTTACTGCCGTTCGTCTGTTCCTGAATCAGCACGGCGATCTTAACATCCTGAATGCGCCGGGCATAGTTGATCATGCCATCCGTATCCTCGGGCTGTGTGCCGGTTTCATTCAGCATTGCGCGTGTCAAGGCCATGAGAGAGACCTTTCCATTTTCAGATATTTCAATGGAATCGAGCGCAAGGTTTAAGAGCTTGATCCTTCCGAGAGAGTAGGTACCGTAAACATGCTGAGCAACCTGGAACGGATCTACGCCACTGGCAACCATGTTTTCACAGATTTGAAAGGTGGTCCGGTTGGTATTGGAAAATCGAAATGACCCGGTATCGGTTAAAATTCCGGTGTAGATGCAGGTGGCCAAGTCCCGTGTGAACGGGACATGCATCCGCTCAAACAGTCGGTATAGAATTTCTGTGCAGGCGCAAGCCTGGACATCAATCATCTGGCAGGTTCCAAACCGAGTGTTGGTAATATGATGATCGATATTGATGATTTCAGGTATCTGATAGATGATGTCTGCTGCCTCGCCGACCCGAGTCAAATCGCCGCAGTCAAGAACCACAGCCGTATCAAACGGCATTGCGGAAATCAGATGGTTGATCACGCTGCGAACTCGCGGCAAAAAACGATACACCGCCGGTATCGGGCTTTCGTTATAGAGCGTAATCTGCTTATGCTTCCCCTGTAGCGCCAGATTCATGGCTAGCAGCGATCCGATGGCATCTCCATCGGGACTGGCGTGGGTGGTAATCAGCACATTCCTGCTGTTATTCAAGCGGTGTATGAGATGATCCATCTGCTGTATCGATTGTTTTTAAGACTCGGTCGATATGCGAACCGTAATCAAAGGATTCATCATAAAAAAACCGGATGCCAGGCATATATCTCAGACCTAACTGACTGGCCAGCGTGCGTTTGATATATCCCAGAGCACTGTTAAATCCTTCGGCCGCATCTTCACGGGTGTATTTACCCTCAGTCAGTGTAAAGTAGATTCTGGCGTTTCGCAGATCTTTGGACATCTTTACGCCGGAGATGGCAACCCGGTTCAGCCGGGGGTCGCTGATGTCTTTTCGAAGAATATCCGAAATAATTCTCTGAATCTCCCCGCTAACCCTGTCCGATCGTGTATAGGATTTCATAACCGCATCATTTCCATTTCACTGTTTATGACTTGCGCGACTCGCAGTTCATGGGCAAAATTTAATATTTTGTCCATTTTGGAGTTCACCAGCTGGCCGCTGTTTCCCACCAGGGCAAAACCGATCTCGGCCATCTGGTGGATATCATTGGCGCCGACTTCTGCAACAGAAACATTGAAATGATTCTGAATCTGATGGACAACTGACTTGACAACCGATCTTTTTTCCTTAAGAGATCGGCAATCATGCAGCCTGAAAGTAATGATTCCGTATCCGACAACCATAACCCTGATTATTCAACTTCGGGTTTGAATTCTTCCATGTAATAGCATTCAATGATATCCCCCAGCTTGATATCATTATAGTTTTCAATGCCGATACCGCATTCGTATCCGCCGACCACTTCCTTGACATCATCTTTGTAGCGTCTGAGGCTGCTGATTTTGCCTTCAAACGTTACAATGCCATCTCTCAGCAGCCGGATCAGCTTGCCGCGCTGGATTTTTCCATCGGTCACGGAGCAGCCGGCAATAGTTCCGACTTTGGGCACATGAAAAAGATCACGCACCTCGGCCCTTCCCAGTACCCGCTCCTGAAATGTGGATTTCATCATTCCGACAATGGCGTCTTTCACGTCTTTGATGACATTGTAAATGATGTTGTAAAAACGCATGTCCACATGCTCTTCAGTGGCCATGGCCTGAACCTTAGCGCTGGGTCTGACATTAAAGCCGATGATAATGGCGTCCGATACCGTGGCAAGGGACACATCGGATTCGGTTATAGCGCCGGTAGCCGCATGCACAACGTTAATATTGACTTCTTCGTTGGAGAGTTTAACCAGAGAATCTCCCAGCGCTTCGATGGAGCCATGAACATCTGCCTTGATGATGATGTTCAGGTCCTTGACCAGGCCATCCTTCATCTGCTCAAAGAGCTTATCCAGACTCAGCCGGG
>JAPLJE010000150.1 GCA_026388755.1 Deltaproteobacteria bacterium
ACCTGGCACCGATAAGCTATTTGACCTTGAGCGAAGATGGGCTGATCATGGAGGCCAATCTCACCGCCGAAACCCTGCTCGGGGTGGCAAGAGGCGTTCTGGCCAGGCAGCCGGTGTCCCGATTTATCCTCCCGGAAGACCAGGATATCTACTACCGGCTCCGCATACAGCTCCTTGAAACGGGTGCGCCACAGACTTGCGAGCTTAGACTGCTACGAGCAAACCATGAGCCATTCTGGGCTCAGATGGATGTCTCCGCAACAAAAGATGCGGAGGATGCGCCCGGGTGTCGAGCCATGATCATCGACATCACCGAACGCAAGATGCTGGAAGATGCCCAGTTGTTTCTCCTGCAATGTGGTTCCCCGGGAACAGGAGAGGATTTCTTCAAATCGCTTGCAAGATACCTTGCCCAGAATCTGGGGATGGACTATGTCTGCATCGATCGGCTGGAGGGGGAAGGGCTTACGGCCCGTACGGTTGCCATCTATTTCGATGGCAAGTTCGAGGATAACGTGTCATATACCCTTAAAGACACCCCTTGCGGCGATGTGGTGGGCAGAACGATCTGCCGCTTTGACAGGGAGGTGCGACATTTATTTCCACAGGATGTGGTGCTCCAGGAGATGAAGGCTGAGAGTTATGTCGGAACCACCCTTTGGAATTTCGATGGAAAGCCGATCGGGCTGATCGCGGTCATCAGCCGCCGCCCCCTGGCGAACCCCCGCCTGGCGGAATCCATGCTGAAGATGGCGGCCATCCGCTCAGCCGGCGAACTGGAGCACCAGCATGCGATTGACGATTTAAAGGAAAAAGAGAAAAGACTGCAAAAGTCCCACGAGACACTGGAAAGCCGGGTGAAAGAACGGACTCTGGCGCTTTCCCTGAACAACGCGCGCCTGCTTCAGGAGATCGAAGATCGCCTTCAAGCCGAGCATGCCTTTAAAGAGAGCGAGGAGAGATATCGCAGTATCTTTCATAACCATCATGTCAGTATGTTACTCATAGACCCCGAAACCCTGGATATTGTGGATGCCAACCCGGCTGCCTGTTCATTTTATGGTTATGCCAGAGACGAGTTGACCGCCAAAAAAATCCGCGATATCAGTATGCTTCCTACGGATGTGATATTTCAGAAGATCGCCCTTATAAAGTCAAATCAGCAGGATCATTTCTTTTTTCATCACCGCCAGTCCAGCGGGCAGGTTCGGGAGGTGGAAGTTTTTGTATGCCCCGTCCGGATCAAGGGCAAAACATTTTTGTTTTCGGTTCTTCACGACATTACCGAACGCCGGCAAGCGGAGCAACGCACTGTCGAGGTCTCGGAATTCATCCAGAAAATATTTGACGCTTCGCCCTTGGGAATCATCGCCTATGAGCGTTCCGGACAATGTATCATGGTCAATAAAGCGGCGGCAAGAATCATCGGCACCAGCTGCGAAGCGGTTCTTCAACAGAACTTCAATTACCTGGATTCCTGGAAAGAATCGGGCTTGTTGGCTGCGGCTTACGAGGTATTACAAACCAATCAACCCAGGGAGAATCTGGAATTACACATTGTGACAACCTTCGGAAAAGACGTCATGCTTAATTGCAGCCTGATTTCGTTTTCCTCGGCCAATAAACCGCACCTTCTCCTGATAGGCCAGGATATCAGCCGGCAAAAGCAGGCGGACGAGGCCCTTCTGCAAAGCCAGAAGCTGGCATCCATCGGCCTTCTGGTTGCGGGCATTGCCCATGAGATCAATAATCCCAACGGCTTCATCATTTTCAACCTTCCCATTCTGAGGGATTACCTGCAGGAGATGATGCCCATCGTCGACGACTACATGGCGGATCATCAGAATCGCAGCTTGTTCGGCAGGCCTTATGAAGATTTCCGCAAAGATCTTTTCAAGCTACTGGACAACGTTGAACATGGCGCGCAAAGGATCAATGCCACGGTGTCCGGGCTGAAGGACTTTTCCAGAAAGCGGGAAAAACTGGAGCTCCGCCGGGTCGCCCTGAAGCCGGTAATCGAAAACGCGGTATCGTTATGTCGGGAGGAGATCCGGAAAAATGTCAAATCCCTTCATTTGGTTGTTCCCGAAAACCTTCCGCCGATTCTGACCGATCCCGAAGCTGTCGAGCAGATACTGGTTAATCTGCTGATCAATGCCGCCCATGCTTCGGATAAGGAGGAATCCTGGATAAAATTGTGCGTCAGTGCTCACAGCGGCAAGACGGGTTGCTGCATCATTGCAATCGATGACAACGGGTGCGGCATGGATGAGACAACCCTGAAGCGGATTTTTGATCCCTTTTACACCAGAAAAACATCCGTTCAGGGAACCGGGCTGGGTCTGTATATCTGCCAGAGCCTGGTGGAGGGACTGAGAGGCCGTATTGAAGTGGAAAGTCAACCCGATCAGGGAAGCTCCTTCAAGTTGATCCTGAACAATTTTTTATAGTTCGCGTTTTTTCGGAGAATGGACAGATGGGCAATTGTATTATCATTATTGATGATGAGCAGGATTTTCTGGACAGCATCGCCAGGGGCTTGTTCAACGCCGGGTATATGGATGTGCGAACAGAGAGCGACCCCGTAAAGGCAGCCACATTTTTTGAACAGGGTCAGTCATGCGATATGGCACTGATCGACTTACACATGCCAAACATGGATGGTATGGAACTGCTGGAAATTATCAAAATCCATAGCCCCAACACCGAGTGCATCATGGTTACGGCGGTAAACGACGCCAGAATGGCAGTGGCGTGCTTAAAGAAGGGGGCTTACGATTATTTGATTAAACCGGTCAGCAAAGAGGATTTGCTTCTGAAAATCGGTCATGCAGAGGAAAAAAAACGGCTGCTGGACATTCTGGAGCTAAAGAGAACAGTAGAGGTCCAGGAACTGACAAACGTAAAAGCCTTTGAGCGAATCATCACCCGATCGCCCAGGACTCTGGCTGTCCTGAAGGAAGCAGAGCTTCATGCTGTCAGCAATGTTCCGATTCTGATTACCGGGGAAAGCGGCACCGGAAAGGAGCTTCTGGCTAGGGCCATCCATACGGCCAGTCACAGGGCGGGCCCGTTCATACCCATCAACATGGCTTCTTTAAGCAACGGTCTGTTTGATGATGATTTTTTTGGCCATGTCAGGGGGGCATTTACGGGAGCAGAAAAAAACCATACGGGTTATCTGGAACGCGCAAATTATGGTACCCTGTTTCTGGACGAAATCGGCATTTTGCCTATCGATCTTCAGGGGAAGCTGCTGCGGGTGCTGCAGGAAGGAGAATTCGCAAAGCTGGGGACCAGCAGAATACAGAAAGTGGATTCACGTTTTGTTGCAGCGACCAATGAAAATCTGGATGCGTTATTGAAACGCGGGAGGTTTCGCAAGGATTTATATTATCGCCTCAAAGGTGCGCAGCTTCACCTTCCCCCTTTAAGAGAGAGGCCGGGTGACATCCCGCTTCTGATAGACAGTTTTGTGGCCGATTTGCCCGGAGCCTTCAAGGAAAGACGGATCGAAGATAAGGCCGTTTCGATGCTTACAGCATATAACTATCCCGGAAACATCAGGGAGCTGAGATCCATTCTCCAGGCGGCCGCCAATCTGGCTCAAGACAGGCCCATCACAGTTAACCATCTGCCGGAACCGGTTCGAACCCGAAAACCGGCATCCGGTTCCGCGTCGCTGTCCTGCGGAACCGCCGTTTCTCTATCGGAAAACGAAAAGGCACATATTTTAAATATCTATCGTCAAACGGCTGAAAACAAATCCCGGACAGC
>JAPLJE010000196.1 GCA_026388755.1 Deltaproteobacteria bacterium
ATAATATCAATAGGTAGCATACTTTTATCGAAAAGTCTAGTTTTATTTAATAATTTAAAATAGTTATAAACAGTTGAAATCAAATGAAACATAACAAGCCACTGTTTATAAAATTGCCAATTCCAAATGCGGTTACCCTGGCTGAACCGGTTCGATAGCGGGTTATTGGAAGATAACTTCCGTGAATATGGATAATTAGTATTCAGAGCCGGATACTAATTATCCAGCCTGGCTTGGAACCCATCAATTTTAAGGGCTTAAGGGCTTAAGGGGTATTTTCCGCTCATTCCCGAATCCGTTTTCTCAATTCCCGAATCAGAGCGGAACAAAATTGGCTGGCGTCCGCCACGATGGCGACATCCGCCATCTTCATCATGGCGGCATTGGGATTTTTATTGACGGCAATGATGAGATCGGCATCATGAATGGCGGCGGTATGCTGGATGGCGCCGCTGACACCGAAGGAAAAGAGGATCTGGGGGCGGATATTTTTTCCCGCCTGACCGACCAGACAATCGTGATCCACCCATTGGGAGTGGACCACCGGACGTGTCGCCCCCACTTCCGCGCCCATCAGGCGGGCCATTTCAAACAGTTTCTTGAATTTGGCCTTGCTCCCCATACCCCGGCCGCCGCAGATCACGATTCCGGCATCTTCAATTCGCTGTTCCCGGGCGGGTTTTCGTTCGGAACGGACCAGCCGGACCCGGGTCCGGGGAAGATCATCCGGAAGGGGAACGGACACAACGCGACCGGTTGCTGCAACATTATGGGGTAATTCCTTAAAAGTCCCCGGTCTTACGGTAGCCATTTGGGGTCGTTTTTCAGGGGTGATGATCGTTGCGATGAGATTGCCGCCAAAAGAGGGAGCGGTTTGAACCAGAAGACCGTCTGCATTTATTTCCAGCCCGATGCAGTCCGCCGTCAGTCCGGTTTTCAGTCGTTTTGCAACCCGAGGAGTAAATTCACGGCCGAAATCCGTGGCTCCGACCAGAAAAATATCCGGCTGATACCGCCGGACAAGGCGCTCCGCCAGCATCATATAGGTTTCAACGTTGTAATCCTTCAGGATGGGGTCATCGGTAACATACACCGTTTCCGCACCGTGGGCGATGTATTCCCCAACATACTCATTCACCTGACTGCCGAATACGATCACACAGACTTCGGCTCCGATTTCAGGCGCCAGTTCTCTTGCCCGGGCCAGAAGCTGCAAGGTCACCCGGTTCTGAAAATAATTCCGGTAATCGCCGAAAACCCAAATGCTTCTCCCCGGTTTATTCATCTTCTCCGTCATCGTCATTTTTGTTGTGATCGTGGGTTTTGAGGTCTTTTGCCATCGCGCCACTCAGCTTGTCTCCGAACTGGTCGAACAGATTCTCCGCACTCTTCTTTGCCGTACCCTTTAGAACGACGTTCCTTTTCCGGGCTGTTGGAGAGTAAACATCCAGTATTCGGGTGGGAGAGGCTTTCATACCCACGGCCCTGGATTCCAGGCCGAGGTGATCCATATTCCACCTTTCGACATCCCCGGTCTCAAAGGCGTCCTGAAGTCCTGACATGGGTGCATAACGGAGTTGGTAACCGGTGGTGGTCACCGTAATCAGACCGGGCATATCCATTTCCAGGGTCTCCAGGAAATCATCGGATTCGCGCTGCATTCGGACCTTGCGCCCGCTGATCTGTATCTGTTCCACATAAGCAACCGCGGCAATATCCAGCTCCTCCGCCAGCTGCGGGCCGACCTGGGCGGTTTCGCTGTCGCTGGAGTGGCAGCCGCAAAGGATCAGATCAAAGTCCGGGCACTCCTTGTTAATGGCATGGGCAAGGGTATAAGAGGTGATGAGGGTGTCTGCTCCGGCCATCCGGGGATCCGTCAGCAATATGCCCCGGTCCGC
>JAPLJE010000142.1:0-1040 GCA_026388755.1 Deltaproteobacteria bacterium
ACGATTCCCGGATTTTCGGCAAGCTTGTTCAGCGCGTGAATGTGGCCAACGGCCAGATCCACCACATGAATGAAATCCCGGACACCGGTGCCGTCCGGGGTCGGGTAGTCATTTCCAAATACCTTCAACTCCTTCAGCTTTCCCACCCCAACCTGCGTGATATAGGGCAGCAGGTTGCTCGGAATGCCATTGGGATCTTCGCCGATCTGTCCGCTTTCATGCGCGCCCACCGGATTGAAATAGCGAAGCAGGGCTATATTCCAGGCCGGATTCGAGGCGTAAATGTCCCTCAGGATTTCCTCGATCATCCACTTGGTGCGGCCGTAAGGGTTGGTGGCATGAAGGGGGAAATCCTCGGTAACCGGGACGCGATGCGGATCTCCGTATACCGCGGTGGATGAGCTGAACACCAGGTTTTTAACCTGATGGCTCTTCATGACTTCGCAGAGGACAAGGGTTGCCGTGATATTGTTCTGATAATACCGAAGCGGAAATAAAACGGATTCGCCCACGGCTTTAAAGCCGGCAAAGTGAATCACGGCCTGTATATCGGTGGCGTCAAAGACGGCGGACAGCGCGGCTTTGTCTCTCAGATCCGCCTGATGAAACACCAGCGATTTTCCGGCAATACGCTGAACCCGTTTCAGGGATTCCACCTTGCTGTTGGACAGGTTATCCACCACAACCACCGAATAGCCGGCGGTCAGAAGTTCCACGCAGGCGTGACTGCCGATATACCCGGCGCCGCCGGTAACCAATATGGTCATGGTTTCTCCAAAATCAAGCGCTTCTTCTGAAACGGACGGCGAAAAAACCGTCCATACCGTGAAGATGCGGAAATGTTCTCAGATGCCCTTCAGAGTTCACCAGAGAACGGATTTGCGGGGGCAGTCCAACAGGGCTTTTTTCAACTGAAAAACCCGAATGATTGCTCAAAAACGCCGCCACCACGGCTTCATTTTCTTCGGGTTCCATGCTGCAGACCGCATAGACCAGAACACCGGAAGGTTTGACAAACTGCGATACGTGATCCAGAAAAC
>JAPLJE010000142.1:1045-1844 GCA_026388755.1 Deltaproteobacteria bacterium
ATCTGACGGAGCTGGCAGCGCTCCAGCCGATCCGGCGATGCCCGCCATTTAATGTCCGGGTTGCGGCGAAGGACGCCAAGGCCCGAGCAGGGGGCATCCAGAAGCACCCGGTCATACTTTCCGAGCCGGTCGGTGTCCAGGGACCGGCCGAGGTCATGAACCCGGGTTTCCACGATCGATATTCCCAGGCGGCTCATTTCCGGATGAATTTTATCGAGCTTGTCCGGGCTGATGTCCAGAGCCAGAATCTTTCCTGAATTTTTCATCTGCTGGGCAATGTGGCCGGTTTTTCCGCCCATGCCCGCGCAGGCGTCCATCACGATTTCTCCGGGCCTTGGGTCCAGAAGCAGTGTGACAAGCTGAGCCGCTTCGTCCTGTACCTGAAAATAACCTTCCCTGAAGCCTTTCATCGAGGCAACTGGGTCTTCCGGATGATCCAGGCGGACGCCATCCGGACCATAGGCAGTCGGTTCCATGCGACGGGCATAAGGACCTCCGGATTCCAGAAGGGCGATTCGGTTCGTTTTAAGGGTGTTGACCCGAAGGGTTAGGGGCGGAATGGTATTGATGATATCACAGAGCAAAAGGGTCTGGGATACGCCGAATCGGGGGATCCATCGGCTGATCAGCCACTGCGGCATGGATTTTTCAATGGAAACTGCCGGAACCGGATCATTTTCCATATCCGGAGGGGATAACGTCCGGAACTCTCTGACGGCAGTGCGCAAAACGGCATTAACGAATTTTGCCAGCCATGGTTTTTTCAAGGTTTTGGCCAGATCAACGGCGGTATTGACGG
>JAPLJE010000714.1 GCA_026388755.1 Deltaproteobacteria bacterium
CGAGAGTTGCTGGATGAGGTAAAGGGCGCCACTCATCAATAATTATCTGAATCAAACGGGTTTTAAAACGCCACAGGCGATCACATTTTTTTAGGAAGAGGCAATTGTGAGAAAAAAAATTGATTTTTTCAAATTCATTCAGATGTGGGGAATCATTTTTCTGGCAGGGCTTGGTATAAGTATTGTTTCCATCGATGTTATCAGCTCTTATCGTGATTTCAATTTCCGGGCAGATATAATTCGAACGGATTTCATTGCCCGCCAGAAAGAGATAATCAAACAGGAGGTAGGTCGTGCTGTTGATTTGATTCATCATGAAAAGGCTCAAAGTGAGATCTTGACAAGGACAAAAATTAAATCAAGGGTTTATGAGGCGTATTCCATCGCTCAAAATATTTATCAGCAGAACCAAAACGCCGAAAGCAAGATAAAAATTCAACAAATGATCCTGGATGCATTAAGACCCATTCGATTTGAAAACGGGGGCGGCTATTATTTTATGACTCGCCTGGATGGCGTAGAGGTGCTGTTTGCCGACAGACCTCAAATGGAAGGATTAAATCTGTTGAATATGCAGGATACACGCGGCCAATATGTAATTAAAGATATGATCGATGTTGCGAAGGAATCCGGTGAAGGTTTTTATGAATACCACTGGACAAAACCGGCGTCGGCAGGGAATGACTTTAAAAAAATATCTTTCATCAAACTGTTTGAGCCATACGACTGGTTTATCGGGACCGGTTTGTATGTTGATGATGTTGAGAGTGAAATAACAACAGACCTGCTTTCGACTATCAGCAGAATACGGTTTGGAAAAGAAGGATATATTTTTGTTAACAAATTGAATGGGGATGCATTAGTTTCGAACGGAATGGTTTTTTCTGAAACAAAAAAACTATGGGATGTTTTCAATGACAATTCTGAAAAGATAAAAAATGTTTTTGAAAAAGAGTACCATGCCGCTTTAAAACCTGAAGGTGACTATATTTATTATTCGTGGATAAAACTAACCACCTCAGACAAAGAATCGCCAAAAACCTCTTTTATATACGGAATCCCTGACTTGCAATGGCTTGTCGGCGCCGGCGTGTATCTTGATGATGTGGAAACGGATATTGCCTTGATGCAAAAAGAATTAAACCATCAGATAAAAGAAAAAATGCTTTATTATCTCCTGATTATTATAGCGATATTCGCGTTTTTTTCCCTGTTTTTTAATTGGTTAAACCAAGGATTCAAGAAAGATTACAATCTTTTTATCTCATTCTTTAACAATATGGTGCACTCTGATGAAGAAATCGTCCGAGAAGAGATTAAGTTTGTTGAATTTGACCAGATAGCAGAATATGCCAACAAGATGCTGACGGACCGCAAGCAGTCGGGAACCGAGATTAGGGAGAGCGAAGCGCGTTTCCGGGCCATCTTCGAACGATCCACTGTCGGCAAGTTTCTGATGGCGCCGGATGGGAAACTCCTGCGGATCAACAAGGCGCTTGCCGATATGCTGGGCTATACAATCGAGGAGTTCCAGCAGCTCGATTTGGCACAAACCACCTATCCGGACGATGTGGCAAAAAGTCTGGAATGTATCCGCTCCATTGTGGCGGGCGAGCAGGCAACCTACCGAATGGAAAAGCGGTTCATCCACAAAAACGGCGACATCGTCTGGACGGACGTCAGCACCACGCTGCTCCGCAATGAGCAGGGAACGCCGCTTTACTTTATAACCAGCATCATGGATACCACCGAGCGAAAACAGGCCGATGAAGAAAAGATGAAACTGCAGGCTCAGTTACTTCAGGCCCAGAAAATGGAAGCCATAGGAACCTTGGCCGGCGGCATTGCCCATGATTTTAATAACATTCTTTCCGCAATCATCGGCTACACGGAATTAGCGCAAATGAAACTTGAAGCCGATTCTGAAATTAAGGACGATC
>JAPLJE010000573.1 GCA_026388755.1 Deltaproteobacteria bacterium
ATGTATCTACCTTGATTTCCAGATCCATCCCCATGACTTTAACTACGGCATTTACCAAGTCGACGCTGAAACCATCAGGAACACCCTCTTTGTTGACGAAAGTGTATGGGTAATAATCAGCCACAATGAGTGTCTTGAGTTGATTTTTCCACTGTATGGAGGTGTTGGGGACTGGAGTCTCTTCTCCAGCCGCCATTCCCGGAATGAAAAGAAAAAGAAATGACAACAGCACTATTAGATAGCGCATTCTCTTCAATTCCCACAAAGCCGGTTTCATAGGCTTAATCCTCTTAATTGGCCCCTCTCCCAATAGAGGGGATAATTAATCATGAATTGAAATTCTTGCCCTCATCCAGAACCTTTCTGACAGTTTTTGCAAGGTCTTTTTTGGAGAACGGCTTCTGAACGAAATATACCCCTTCGTCCAGGACACCATGATGGGAAATGGCATCTCTCGTATATCCGGACATGAAGATACACTTGAGGTCCGGGCAAAGGGATTGCAGACGGGTTGCCAGTTCATGCCCGTTCATTTCGGGCATGATCACGTCGGTGACGAGCAGATGAATCTCGCCGGCGTGTTCTTCAGTCAGGCCCAATGCCTCGCCAGGTGTAGTTGCGAGCAATACGGTGTAGCCCAGGTCATCAAGGATTTTATGGGCGAGTTTCAGGACCGAGAGATCGTCTTCCACCACCAGAATCGTTTCACCAATGCCTGACGGGATTTCTACCGTGCTTTCCTCCTGTATCTCGACAGCTTTACCCTCATACCGGGGCAGGTAGATCTTGATAGTCGTCCCTTTGCCAGGTTCGCTGTAAACATTGATGAACCCGTTGTTCTGTTTGACAATGCCATAGACAGTGGCAAGTCCCAGGCCAGTGCCTTTACCTACATCCTTTGTGGTGAAAAACGGCTCGAAAATATTGTTCAGTATTTCTTTGTCCATGCCGCAGCCGTTGTCGCTTATGGCCATCAGAACAAACTCGCCGGGAATAAAACCGACATGATCGGCGCAATAGGCTGAGTCAAAAACCTTGTTCGCAGTTTCAATGTTGACTTTGCCCACTCCGACAATGGCATCCCTGGCATTGACGCACAGGTTGGCCAGGATCTGGTCGATTTGGGAGGGGTCCATCTTGACGGGCCAAAGACCCGTCCCGGGTAGCCATGCAAGATCAATGTCTTCGCCGATGAGACGCCGAAGCATTTTGAGCATGGCTTCTATATTTTCGTTCAGGTCAAGCACCTCGAGAGCGATGGTCTGCTTACGGGCAAAGGCCAGCAGTTGTCGGGTAATGTCCGTTGCATGTCTTGCGGCCATGAGGACTTCATTGAGATCAGCTTGCAGCGGTTCGGCCGGGTCTATCTTATCCATAGCCAGTTCGGTAAAACCGATGATCACGCTGAGGGCATTATTGTAATCATGTGCCACACCGCCCGCCAGCCGCCCAACGGATTCCATCTTCTGCGCCTGTATAAGCTGCGCCTGAAGATTCACACGATCGGTGATGTTTCGCCCAATACCCAACACCCCAGCGAGTTGTCCATCTCCCCTGTACATGGGTGTCTTTATCGTATCGAGGGTTTCATGATGCCCATCAGCAAAAGTAACTTCCTCTTCGTTATTGATGGGCTTTCCTTTAGCCATTGCTATTTTATCATGCTCTCGGAAAAAGCCTGCTAACTTCTTGTCTACGAAATCGTAATCCGTTTTTCCGATGATATCCTTCTCTTTTGCACCAAAGAAACTTTCAAATCTGGAATTACAAAAAAGATAAATTCCCTTCGGATCTTTCAGCCATACTAAATCTGGAATAGTTCGGAGCAATGTCCGCAGACGTGTTTCACTTTCCCGCAGTGCCTCCTCTGACTGTTTGCGCTCGGTGACATCCGCCTCCAGCATTCGATTTGTCTTTTCAAGTTTGCAATTCACTTCCAGGACTTCCGCCCTGGCCTTCCGCTTCAAATGAATCTGGAAAATCAGAAAAAATATCAGCAATAATCCCGAAATCCCGATAGACATTGCGCTGATAATTTGCCATCTGTACAAATCCCACAGACCGGGTTTTTTGTTGATGATGATACTTCCCTGGGGCAGATTTTTCTCGTGGATTCCCCACCGTTGCATTTCTTTAAAATCAAAATAATTCTTATTCTGACTGACAACAGCAGGAATCTCGGCAGGGCTTTTGCCGTTCAAGACTTGCAGTGCAATCTCGGCGGCATTTTTGCTGAAATCCGTAAAGCTCAACAAATTCCCGCCCATCATACCATATCCCAAATACGTATCCGATACGGAGTAAATCGGCACATTTGCCGTTTTGTTCAACAGGAATAAAGCATCTCTGGGGTTGAACGTTTTTCCAGTTCCGTCCTTGTACATGGCAATATAGAGAACTGCCGTGCTTCCCGGAAGATCGGATATTTTCTTTTGTGTATCCTCGATACTCAGCCCCTTAACAAAGGTTATTTTTACTTTTTTTGAGTATTCAGCCGCTGTGTTGTGAGCGAATGCTTCGTAAAAAGCATCTTGTTCACTGGTGCCGACAATCACATATATTTCTTTCGTATCCGGTTGGATGTGCAATATGTTTTCAAAACTGCTTTTAACATCAAGATGTTTAAAATTACCTGTCATATTAGGTTTCAAGGTATTTTCATCAATCTTGCCCTCCGTTATCCCACAAAAAACGATCGGCGCTTCCTGAAAAACATCCTTTCCGTGGGCAATCATATAATCCCAGGATTGGTCGTCGGTAATGATAATAAGATCAATCTTTAGCTTTGAATATTTTTCTTTCAAAAGGTCCAGGGTCTTCTTTTCAACGATCTCCGAATGAAATCGTACAATCTCAAGATATTCACTGTAAAGCGCTACCGGTCTAGGGTTTGTGAGCTTTAAAATCGTATTGAAGTTATGATCCATTATGATATTTGCCGGAAGCAATGGGTTATCGGCGTGCAGCAGCAAGACATTTTTCTGTTGGATGGTTTCGGCATTCGCCGGGAACACGAAGGCATGATAAACTGAAATAAGGGAAATGATCAGTCCCACATAAACCCTCAAATTGTTCATCCGTTTTACGATCGACATTGGAAACCTCCTGTGGAAAGAGCTTAATCTAAAAAAAACAGGCGTGTGTCTACAGATTTGACTGGCCCTCTGTGAGGGGACGAATAATTATCAAAACAGTGTTACTTCTTCCTCTACGCTCATTTAAACGTCTATACAAACTTGAATTCTCCATCCCTGAAAACGCTCAAGCAAACATCTACAACCTGAGAATCGTACAAAACGCCCCGGTTCCTGGAAATCTCATCCAGCGCCACATCGATTCCAAGTGCCGCCCGATACGGCCGGTGGGAGGCCATGGCCTCCACCACGTCGGCCACGGACAGTATCCGCGCTTCCAGGAGGATCTCATTTTCTTTCAGCCCCCGAGGATACCCGGAACCGTCCATCCTTTCGTGGTGTTGATATACCATCTCGGCTATGGGCCATGGAAATTCAACGCCCTTCAGGATGTCATATCCCGTCACGGGATGGGTCTTGATCAGTCCGAACTCCAAATCATTCAAAGGACCGGGTTTGCTGAGAATCTCGGCCGGAACGGCAATCTTCCCCACATCGTGGATGACACCGGCCATGCGGATTCCTTTCAGTCGATCCGATGAAAAACCCATCTTTTCAGCCATGGCGCAGGCAAGTACGGATACCCGCTGTTGATGCCCCGCAGTGTAAGCATCCCTTGTTTCCACTATCTGGGCGATGATCCGGATGACCCCGTCCAGGGTTTCTAAGAGCTTTGCGGTACGGTCGGCCACCATTTGCTCTAGATTCGCACTGTAGATTCGGCTCTCCACCTCCAGCTTCTGTCTTCGAAAGGCGCTGGAGACATTAATGATTACCTCGCTTATCTTGAAAGGTTTGACGATATAGCCCTAGGCTCCTATCTCCAGCGCCATTTCAACCATCTCCGGGTTATCCGCCCCGCTGACCATGATTATGGCCATATCCGGATACGCGGAGATAACATATTTGATGAGGTCCATCCCGGATTCGCCGGGCAGATGGACGTCACACAGCATTAGATCAAAAGACTCTTCCTTGAGCATCAGTCGGGCCTCCTCGGCACTCAGCACCAGGGCACACTCCCGGTCCATCTTTCCCAAGATCCGCCCCAGAATGCGCCCGATGGACGCATCGTCATCCACAACGAGAACCTTTTTCCGTTTTCTGCCTTCATCCATGTTTATCCTCCTCTTCTGCACGTTCTTTCCCGGAAAACTCGGGATAGAGTTTCTTCTCGCATTCCGGGCAGATGCCGTGGCTGAATTCCGCCTCCGAGGCCGCTTAATTGTTTTACTTCCGAAAGCGCCTTCTGAAGTTCCATTATCAGTTCTTCTCTGGCTTTCTCTGCATTTTTTCGGCGCGTCATTTCACGCTGCTGGTTACAAAACATGAACAAAATGATCAGGCCCACTACCATTGCGATGATACGGTAGTTGATATTATAGGGGGATTTTGCTTCCCATCCGTTAACGGGAACAGATGCCATCAGCCAACTGCCTCCGCCAGGTAGCGTAACTTTCATTAATACCGGCTCTTTCGTAAAGAGCTCTTCGGGGCCATAAAAAACTTCACCTTCAGCGCCTAACCCGTCCTTTCCGCGTATGGATATTTTTAGCGGTGATTCCTTATTATCCAAACCTGCCGTTTCGAGCATGCTCGGCAGGTCAACAACCTCTGACAGTAACCCGAAATATTCTTCTGTCTCAGAACCAGCGTTGTCAGTGTCTACAAATATCGGCGTGCGACCAATAATGCCAATCCCACCCTGCACCAGATTCAAAGGACCCGCCACCACGGTCTTGCGCCCTTCGATGGTTCGCTGAACCGCAGGCCATTGCGACGGGATTTTTTTGTAGTCAAGTCCTATGGCCTTTTCATTTCCTTTTTCAGGGTAGACGTATGTCAATACGGTTCCTTTGGCGAGTCCGATATTCCTGATATGATGCGATGCTTCCATAAAGTAATCTGCGATTTTATAGAATCGATCTTGTGTTATGTCTTTATTTGTGGCCACTTCGATAATCAAGCTCTGGGCCAACAACAAATCCGTATTTAGTAAAGCTTCCAACCTGACGCGAATTGTACTGGCTTTTTCAACGACAGATTGACGCTGGGTTTCCAGAAAACGTTTATTTTCAGCCCATTCAACCACCAGAAGTCCTGCCATGATTAATAAAATCAAGAGGAGCATCGCAGCAATAAACAGATATTGTTCTTTAAAGCGATGATTCGCTGTGGACATATTCCATTGCATTTCTTTTTTTTATCCAGATATAAATTTCAAAGTCAAAAGCATGCCGGCAATTTCAGTAATTCCAGTCCGCATTCAAGCTGATCTCTAAAAGCCCCAAAAAGATTAAGGTTTGCCTAAGATTTTCAGGATGGTTGCCATCAATTTTTTTGTTCTTACCGGCTTTGGCAGAATAAAATTTTTCCCGCTTTTCCTCTCTTCACTGTCATCCATATCTTCATCCACTTCTTCATTCACATCTTCATCCGTCTATTCCTTGTTTGCCGTTTGTTGCGATAACCACATCGAACATTCCGCTCCGCATGAGATTTTTCCTGACGAAATAACAAAAATCAGCTTCATCATCTATGATCAATACTTTTACAGGTTCTGTCATGTTACACCTCTTTTGATTCCATCATTTTTCCTGCCGGCTGGAGTTTTATAAAAAAAGTTGTTCCCTGGTTTTCCCGACTCTCAACATCAATGGTTCCTTTTAATCGATCCATGATCAGATGGGCAAGACTGAGGCCCAGACCCGTACCCTCATTAACGGGTTTGGTCGTAAAAAAAGGCTCGAATATTTTCGACAGGACCTCCTCCGGGATTCCTTTTCCGGTATCGGAGATTTCAACAACAACCATTTCATCGCCGATGTTAAAAAAATCAGCCCGCCGGTAACCGGATTTATAGCCGACATCAGAGACTGTTTTTTTGTAGGCTCGCACCGTCAATATCTTTTCTTTGCGGTCTTTCATGGCGTCAATCGCATTATTGACAAGATTCAGAAAAACCTGTTCCAGCATATTATGATCCCCTGCCACTTTCAGTAATTCGTCATCGTACTCACGTCGTACGCTGATGACGTTTTTTAGAATCGTGTTTTCTGCAAGGGTCAGCATCTTATCGAGCAAGGGACAGATGGAAAGTTCTGTGATTTTGCATTCCGATTGTCTCGAAAAGGATAAAATGCTTTTGATGATTGTATTGGTTCGGTCGGCCGCTTTAAATATTTTTTCTATTGTTTCACGGAGATGGGGATTATCATCGGGAAGATTGTACTCCAGGTCTTCCACCCCCANATGGGCAATACTGGACGCCATCCGCCCGAGGGCAGCCATTTTATCCTTTTGTATTAACTGGTCCCGGGTTCTTTGCAGCAATTCAACGGTTTCTTTTAAATTTTTCTCTTTTTCAATCCGGTCGCTGATATCCCTTGAAACAATGCAGACCGCAATAACATCCCTGCTTGACGGATCTCTTATCGGGCTCAGCGTATTGTCGAACCATACGTCGTGATATTTATCGTAGGATTCGTATTTCACCATGTCATTGTTTTGATATACTGATCTCACATAGCTCAACGATTTTTCCGCTTCGGCTTCATCTCCCATATAAATCCGTGAAATAGACAAACCGTGAAGATTCTTTTCATCCTGGCATCCATAAAAACTGACGAGTTTTTGATTGGCGAATAAAAACATACCGTCATGATCGACAATAAACATCAAGACATCGGTAGCTTGAACAATTTGCTCGAATCGTTCCCGGGCTTCACGAATCCGCCTGTCTTTATCTTGTAACCGGGTGGTTATGATGTATCCGTATAGCATTGCAATAACCATAAAAAACGGAATCCGGATCAAATAGGTTATGGCCGAAGGACCCGACAAAAATCCTTTTTGATATAACAGCCAGCCATAGATGACAGAAAAGAAGAGGGTGTTCAGCATCAGAAACTTGAAGTTGGCGCTCATCGTTGTCAATAAGACAATGAGAAAATACATCAGGTATAAATCCGAACCGACATATCCGGAAAAATAAATTCCGGCCGGCAGCATCATGGTGTCACATAAAACAAACCCATAGAAGATTTTGTCGCCATAAAAATATTTTTCAGGAATTTTGGCAACAATCAGGTTCGTCAGCAGATAAAAGGCAATGAAAAGATGCCCATAAGTTTGCAATTCTTTGCTGGTGGATGGTGTAAAAAGAATAAAATACGCGGTTGTAATAATGACCATCATGCGAATAAGAAAAATCATTTTTTTTCTGGGGAACCGCTCTGTCATAACTGTCTCCGTTTCTGTTTCTCCTTTTAGCTTTCACCATTTCCTGAAAACTCGGGATAGAGCTTTTCCTCGCACTCCGGGCAGAAGCCGTGGCTGAATTCAGCCTCAGAATGGTCTTGAACATAGGGTTCAATCCGGGTCCTTATCATTGCAATAAAAAATCACTTGACAATCTCGCTATAGGATGTCCCTTCTCTACCTATCGGCAATCCGTAGTTTGCAATCTTCGTCTGCATTTCGGGACTCAATTGTTTGACAAGCTCCGCATTGTAGGCATGGGACGTGGTATCTCCGAAGGTGGAGAGGCCACCCAGTATCCTTGTAATCCCGATTGCATACGAACGCGATATCGCTGCGAGCGATCCGTCCTTGGCCGCGGGATCGACATCTATCGCAAGTATTGAAATGGTATTGTCGCTGTTGCGGACGATATCGAATCGGCGGAATTGCTGGGGAAAGTCCCTGAGCGATGCGGTTTCGACCTCCCAGAAGCCGTCTTCAGGATGGGTGGGATCGGATGACGGTTGCGCCGTAATGGTGTTCATATGACGATGTCCCGCGAGCCACAGGATGAGATTCGGATAGTTGTGGAGTGTGGTGAGCAGTTCATTATCGGTTTTAATGGAATGGGGGTCGGGGGTGGCAGGAACGTAGTACTGCGGTGAGGGTGTCGGATCCGTGAGGCTCGTTTGAGGTTCGATCGGTACATGCGCGGCGATGATCATGAGCATGCCATCTGCCTGACCTCTATCAAGTTCACTGACAAGCCAGTCGTACCGTACCTGGTCGATACAACCCTTGGCATAATAAGGGGGAACCTGCGCATTGACATTCGGCTTGCAGGTATCGTCAAGCGCAATGACCCGGATCGGTATATTCGTCTTCGGTTCAAAGGTATAACAGGCTAAGTCGCTGTCTATGTTGTCCTGTGTGAACCCGTGACCCACCGGAATCGATGAGGTATTTAAGAATTCTTTCATCCAATTCAAGGTCGATGAGCCCGTTACACTGCCATTTGAGATGTTCGTTGTGCTGAGCGATCGGCGGTCCGGATCGGCGGCCACCTTCGGGGGAGTCACGAAGTACGCTTCCGGCCCTACACCTCTGATGACCCCGTCGGGTGTCGATCCGTCGACAACGCCCATATAATAACCATGGTTATCAATGCTCGGGAGTTGAGCCATATTGCTGCTTGCGTTGCTGATCGTATCGCCGACATGGAGACTTCGGGTGTAATCACTCTCAGGAAAAGCGCCCCCAAAAAACTGATCGTGGTTGCCGACGACCTGATACCAGGGGATTGATTTATTAAGTCCGGCCGCCATGTAAGGTTTCTGATAATCAATATAGCCTGACCCGATGTGATCGCCCGAACTGGGGGTGATTTCCTTGCCGTCCAGAACATCGATATACCATCTCAGTTCATTGTACTGAGTGTTGTTGATCGCATCGCCGAGAAAAATCCCGAAATCAAACGGCCTCTGATTGTGGATGGCGTTGACCGTTTGGACTGCGGCATCGAAGACCTG
>JAPLJE010000726.1:0-1024 GCA_026388755.1 Deltaproteobacteria bacterium
GAGGCGGCTGGGGGGTTGTGACGGCCGATCTATGCTCAGAATACCATATCGCGGTTCCGGAGCTTTCACCGGAGCTGATCGACCATATCAATACCATTCTGCCGCCCTACTGGAGTCACTCAAACCCGGTGGATATCGTTGGGGAAAATGACATGACCATCCCCATCCGGATCATGGAAATCCTGATGAAATGGGACGGCTGCGATGCGGTGATCAACCTGGGCATCATGGGCCGAAGGATCCTGGCCAATAAACTGGCCGAATCCATATCCAAATCCGACCCGACATACTCAGCAGAGTTTCTGGCCATGATGGGCGAAAAACTCCTGGAGTTTGAAGCCGAATATGTCGCGCATATCGTTCACCTGATGGAAACCTGTGAAAAGCCGGTGTTCGGTGTCAGCCTTTTGAAGGAATGCCAGGACAAAACCGTTTGCCGCGTCAACGACAGCCAGTATAAGGGTGTATTTTACGAAAGCCCGGAGCGGGCTGTTAAGGCTTTTTCCAGAATGGTGGAGTACCGAAGCTTTCTTGAAAGGTGACTTTAGACAAGATACGAAAGCCCCGAACGGGCTGTAAAGGCTTTTTCCAGAATGGTGGAATATCGAAGTTTTCTTGAAAGGTGACTTTAGACAAAACCTGAACATCGGGGTCGCAATTTCCCGATGCTCCGGAATATCATTATCTCTGTTGGCATGTGGAAAAAGTGCAGTCCTTACAGCTCCTCTTCACTCAATTTCAATAATTGGACGCCTTTATAATTGCCATTTCCGTCAAAATCATAAGCAACAGTAGCTGACCCTGCAACTTCACATGCCCGGCAACCATTGAGAAGTTTATGTCTCCAGATAATATGCTGTCCACCGTCAGCCGATGTAAACATCCTGTCCAGCTTCCCATCAAGCCACAGTTCAGCATGGGGATATTTCTTGATGATGGTTGAATATTTCGAATCCTTTGTCATGTCGATTTTATCAAGATATTTTCTATCTCCCTGGAGAAATATCAAAGGATTTCCGTTTAC
>JAPLJE010000726.1:1035-2023 GCA_026388755.1 Deltaproteobacteria bacterium
AAAATCATTATTGATGAGAGCCTTTGTGAATTCTACAGCGGCAGGACAAGCGCCTGCTTCGATCATGTTGCTGATGAAACAATCGCCACCATGTTCACATAATTTGCCCATGTTCTGAATGATCGCGTCCGTGGGTCTCCAGATTGCTTCGGCTCCAAAGGTCTTCTTCGCGACAACCTTGTCCTGAGCGGAAATCTGCGAGGGTATTGCTATGACAAACAAAGAAAGGCATAAAAGAAAAATCGATAATATCGAAACGTGGTAATCTCTATCGGTGTTCATTATTGCCTCCGTCTTTGGATTCCTGTCTGTATACGATTCATATTCCCTCGATCCTCCTACCAATCACTTCAGTGGATGCAAAAAGCCACTCCGCTGAATTTAACGTTAGCGTACCGTGACATTCTGGTCAATAAAAAAAACCCATCACCTTCAAGAGAAAGAAACGGGTTTTATCTTTCACATGTATGGAAATTCAGATGGCACCCATATTTGATTTCGGGTAACACCATGCCTGATATTCTTCATGTGAGACGAAAATGGAGGTAAAAGCAGTCCCTGGAGGCTGTCATGAGGTTCCAGAGACTGCTTAATCACAGAAATTCAGGTTTTAGGCATTTCTTCCATTTATTTATCAAAGGGATTGAAAGATACTTCAGCCCTCAGCCCCAACACCTGACAATTCCATTTATGAAACGACCATTAAAGCTCATTTTCATGGCAGAGACCGCAACCGATCTGCGTGCCCTTGGAAATTGAAACGTTGCGGCCCTCAACTGAAAAGGTCCGGTTCACGGCGGCTTTTGAAATAACCGTCCCGGTTCCGGTGGTTCCATGACAGGTTCCGCAGGCTTGCGCAGATGCATAGCTGTGATGCCCATTGATCCAGGTCTGGCTGTTTACATTATGCATGCCATGAGGTCCGCCG
Source organism: Deltaproteobacteria bacterium (assembly GCA_026388755.1). Lineage (GTDB taxonomy): Bacteria > Desulfobacterota > Desulfobacteria > Desulfobacterales > Desulfatirhabdiaceae > RAAP-1. The sequence goes on from JAPLJE010000726.1 coordinate 1,964, forward strand.
TTTGTGGTCAGGGGCAATCCAGTTCCATGGCAGGCCGTGCATTCGGTAATCTTGCCGTCA
>JAPLJE010000695.1 GCA_026388755.1 Deltaproteobacteria bacterium
TTCATGAATCTGAGTAACGGCAGTTATTCCCAGAAACATATTTCCAACCGGCTGGCTTTTTATGGACTTGAAAATACCACGGATTTCGAAGTCCAGGGACAGGTTACACTGGAATTTCTCAATTCGTCGTTAATGAAAATCGCGCCGGTGATCCTGGAAGAAGCCCAAAGACTGGGCATCCCCATTCCGGATCGGGGGTATACACCTTCTTTTTTTCCAAACGCGACCACTTGTGAGATGCTGGCCTCCGACATCGATGATACGGATAAGGAACAGCAGAAACAGCATATTGTAAAAATTGCCAGTGAGTTTCTCAGTATCGCCGGCAATTTTGATCAACTGGGTTTTTATGAACCCTATGATATCCAGGAAATCCGGGCGATTGTTCCCGAAAAAGTCAATGAAGTCGAAATTCGCCGTTTTGAAATGCTGGTCCATAATCTTCAGTCCTCATTTGATACGTATGTAATTCATGGGGGCTTCCGGTTTGGAAAGCGAAAGCTGACGGACCTGCGCGGACATTTTTCAGTCGTCTTTCATCTGCTTCAGATGACAGGACGGCTCCTTCATCTTTATGAGCGGCATCTTCATGAGGCCGGATATAAAAATACCTATAAAATGGTTCAGGATCGGCTTTCATCCCTGGTTGATCCAGAGGTACTGCTGGACCGAACCATCAATTACGGTCTCTATTATGCTTGCCATTTCCTGAATACCGGGAAAAAGCTGGCGCGGGAAATCCTGAACGAAAATATTGAACGGTCTTCCATTAAAGTTGGCATTCCCGTGGCCTTGGGCTTTCACAGCCGGCCAAGTCTTCTGGTGGCCAAGATTGTTCAGTATTACTGGGCTGGCGGGAAAATCCACAAGGAAAACGTTACGGAAGTGATCTTTGAAGGCGACACCCGGGCACTGGCCGATATTGAAATTCTGGCCAGTGTGAACTACGGGGAAGATACGATGGGAAAAGGGGTTCCCTTGCCAAAAGAACTGAAGTATTTGAGATAATCTGGCCAGATCAGCGGTTAGCAACCTATATAGCCTCTGGCTCCTAAAATAAAGGATTTTCGATGTCAGTCTCAGCCATTATCGTTGCCGGAGGAAAGGGGATTCGAATGGGCTCGGTCACCCGCAAGCAGTACATGCTGCTGGCGGGTAAACCCATTGTCTGTCATACGCTGGAAGCCATCGATGCCTGTCCCTGTGTCGACGAAATATTTCTGGTGGTTCCGACCGACGATCTGGTTGCCTGCTCCGACAAATGGATTTCTTCTCTGACGTTGCATAAAAAAATTCATCTTGTTGCCGGGGGTGTCGAACGTCAGGATTCGGTTTGCCGTGGGATTCATGCAATTTCGGATGGCTTTTGCGAGGTCGTGGTGATCCATGATGCGGTTCGCCCCTTTGTCAGTTTCCGCATGATCGAGGACTGTGTTGCCGAGGCTCGTGTTTCGGGCGCCTGCATCGTTGGCATGCCGATGATGGAAACGGCAAAACGGGTGAATTCGGGCTGGATTGAACACACGCTGGATCGAAACCCCATCTGGATAGCACAGACACCTCAAGCTTTTGGTTTTGAACTGATTCGAACAGCCCACGAAAAGGCCAGGCTGGATCGGTTCATAGGAACCGATGATGCCGTGCTGGTGGAGCGGTTGGGTCACAAGGTCCGGATGATTACCGGTTCCCGTCTGAACATGAAAATAACGACTCCCGACGATCTGGCCCTGGCAGAGGGAATCATTCTCCGGACGCCAACCGATTGTTTCTCTCTTTAAAAAGAAGAATTAGAGGGGATTCGTTGCGGTATTCAAGTCGCAAATCATCATGAAATCCCACACGGGCTTCTTTTTTGTTCAACGATCGAAATGATGACCCAGTTTATGTCTGGATATAGGAGGTTTTGTTATGACTG
>JAPLJE010000133.1 GCA_026388755.1 Deltaproteobacteria bacterium
TCATTTCAGCAATTATCGTTGTAGGGATATTTCTCAAAGGGTAATTGCTTTTGCAAGAGGTTCGGCATATAAGGCTTTATTTTTTCAGAAAAATATCTTGCGCCAGTTAGGTATAATATAGAGCATGGGGGGGGCGATAAAATAATTGCAAAATTCAGCATGAAAAGGTAGCCTATCAGCAATGGATCAGATGCATCTTGGCTGGGAGGCCGTTTTTTTAAGGTTCAGCTAGAAAAGTGCTACTTATCACACACAACCTCGCCACCCCTATCCAACTCATCTTTTAACCGGCAAGGAAAACTGACGATGCGGAAAGTCAAAACTGCAATTATTGGCTGTGGAAAAGTCAGCGACCTGCACGCGGGAGCGCTAACAAAAACGCCCGAATCACAGTTTGTAGCGGTGTACAGTCGCAATCTGCAGAAAGCGAAGCGATACGGCGAGAAGTACGGCGTTCAAGGGTTCAGCGATATTCAGGAGATGATAGTTTCCGCCTGTGTTGAGGCGGTGATTATCTGCACTCCGCACCCGGCACATCGCAATGCAGCAGTCGTTGCCGCTGAAGCCGGAGCTCATATTCTTGTGGAAAAACCTCTGGCATCAAGTCTGCAGGATTGCGACGATATGCTGGCCGCGGCAAAGAAAGCCAAGGTAAAGATCGGTACAGTGTGCCAGCGCCGTTTTTATGCCCCGGTTCAGCGCATCCGCCAGGCAATTGATGCAGGGAAAGTTGGAAGACCCGCTCTGGGTACAGTGTTGATGCTCGGCTGGCGCGACCAGAATTACTATGAGAGCGACCCATGGCGCGGCCAGTGGCTGTCAGAAGGCGGCGGTGTCCTGGTCAATCAGGCCCCGCACCAACTGGATCTGCTGCAGTGGTTTATGGGCCCGATCGCCGAGCTCTTTGGCGTCTGGTTAAATATCAATCATCCCTATATCGAAGTGGAGGATACAGCATTAGCGATTGTTCGCTTCCAGAGCGGCGCGCTCGGCAACATCGTGGTGAGCAATTCGCAAAAGCCCGGCATTTACTGCAAGGTTCATGTTCATGGGCAAAACGGCGCATCGGTCGGTGTGCAAACCGACGGCGGAGCCATGTTTATCGCCGGAAGATCGTCGATTCTCGAACCGCCGGTGAATGATATCTGGACGGTAGCGGGTGAAGAAAACATGCTGGATCGGTGGAAAACAGAGGACAGCGAGCTCTTTTGCGGTCTGCCCAATGCGATGGATCACTACTTTCATCTGCAAATTCGTGACTTTCTGCGGGCCATTATTAATGATCGTGCGCCGCTTGTTACCGGAGAAGACGGCCGAAAAACAGTGGAAATTTTTACGGCGATCTACCGTTCACAGAAAACAAATGCCCCGGTTAAATTCCCGCTTAAGCCGGAGGCTGCCGATCTCGACTACAGCACCTATGCATCGGTACCGTTTTAAATAATTCCAACTTAAGGACATAAAGCGTGAAAGCACTCGTTCTGAAGGCATACAACACGTTTTCTTTTGAAGACGTTCCGCTGCCGGAAATTGGGCCCCAGGACGTTCTGATTCGGGTGAAAGCCTGCGGTATCTGCGGCAGCGATGTGCATGGCATGGACGGCAGCACCGGTCGAAGGATTCCACCGATCATCATGGGGCATGAAGCTTCCGGGCTGATCGAGCAGATTGGCAGCGGCGTCACTGAATGGAAAGCGGGGGAAAGCGTAACGTTTGATTCGACGGTAGTGACCCGGCAGGATTTTTATTCGCAAAAAGGGGCATTCAACCTGAGTGATTTTCGCAAGGTCCTTGGTGTTTCTTGCGGCGAATATCGTCAGCATGGTGCTTTTGCAGAGTATGTGGCTGTGCCGCAGTCGGTCCTCTATCGCTTGCCCGAGGGTTTAAGCTTCGAGCAGGCCGCAATGACGGAGCCAGTTTCAGTGGCGTTCCATGCAGTCTGCGGCATGATTGGCCTGTTTGTCATTCAGGCTCTGCCCCTTAAAGGTTGCGGCAGAATCATAGCCATAGACCTTGACCGGTCACATCTTGACATGGCTTTGAAGTTAGGTGCTGATTTCGCAATAAAGTCTGATGAGGGCGATACGATTGAGAAGGTCAAGAATCTCACTCACGGCCGTGGCGCCGACATGGCGTTTGAAGTTGTCGGGATCGTGCCGACGGTAAACCTGGCGATTCATGTGGTGCGCAAGGGTGGTAAGGTCGGCCTGGTCGGCAATCTTTCGCCCAAAGTCGAATTACCGTTGCAGTCCATTGTGACGCGGCAGCTTACGCTCTACGGCTCTTGTGCTTCCGCAGGCGAATATCCGGCGTGTCTCGACATGATTGCAAGTGGACGGGTAAAGGTTGACGAGCTGATATCTGCAGTCGTGCCGTTATCGGAAGCGGCGTCATGGTTTGACCGGCTGCACAAAGGTGAACCGGGACTAATGAAGGTCATCGTCAAACCTTAGGAAACGCTGGGCGATCCCCTCATCGTTATGCGTTTGGTTTTTCATCATCGATTTAGCAAAAAAGGTCTGTGACATGTCCAATGTGATCTTGAAAAACGTTGTAAAGCGATTTGGCTCAGTTACGGCGGTCGACGATCTTTCAATCCAGATCCAGGACCGCGAGTTCGCGGTTCTGGTCGGCTCCTCCGGATGCGGAAAGACCACCGCGTTGCGTATGATTGCCGGCCTCGAAACAGCGACCTCCGGAGAGATATACATTGGCGATACATGCGTAAATGACATGGCACCAAAAGACCGGGACATTGCCATGGTCTTTCAGAACTATGCCCTCTATCCCCACATGAACGTCCGGGACAACATGGGCTTCGGCCTCAAGATCCGGAAGATGAGCAAAAAAGAGATTGACACCCGGGTAGAGGAGGCCGCGGAAATCCTCGGTATTCAGGCGTTGCTGGAGAGGAAACCCAAAGAGCTCTCCGGAGGGCAAAGACAACGCGTGGCGGTAGGAAGGGCCATCGTCCGTAAGCCCAAAGTATTCCTCTTCGATGAACCACTCTCCAATCTCGATGCCAAGCTGCGGGTAGCGATGCGGGCCGAAATCAGCAAACTCCATCGTCGCTTGGGGGCCACCATCATATACGTCACCCATGATCAGGTGGAGGCCATGACCATGGCCGACAGGATCTTCATCATGCACAACGGCGCCTTGCAGCAGACCGGCGCACCGATGGAGGTTTATGGGCAACCGGCCAACCGCTTTGTTGCCGGATTTATTGGCTCTCCGGCGATGAACTTCATAGATTCGAAGGTGGCTTTGGAAGATGGCGTCTTGTTCATTGATGCTGTCGGCTTCCGGGTCCGTGCGCCTGAGACGTTTTTTTCCCGGCTCAAGCCCTATATCGGCCGGCCGGTCATCTTCGGTGTGCGTCCAGAAGACATGTCTTTGCATGACGCTGTGATGGGCACAGGAAAAGGAAACACCATTAAGGCGCATGCGGATGTGGTTGAAACCCTGGGATCGGAGATTTTTGTTTATCTTACCTGCGAGGATCAATCCATCGTTGCCCGAATGGAGGTGCCGGATTGCCCACCGACCGTTGGACAGATACTTGAGGTAGATTTGAAGATGTCAAAAACCCATATTTTCGATACCGAAACGTCACGGGCAATTGTATGAAAACCATGGAAAGTAGTTATCAAATAATTTACGGAGGGTATATGAGAAAGTTACTGGTTGCTACACTGGTTGTACTGTCTTCACTCTGTTTGTCAATCAACGCTATGGCTGAGACAAAAGAAATTCGTGTTCTTTTGGCAAACCATCCTTATGGTGATCTTCTGAAGTCGGCCATTCCGGAATTTGAAAGTGCCACCGGAATCAAGGTTAATGCCGAGAGTTTACAGGAGGGACAACTCACTACGAAACTGACGACCGAGTTTGCAACAAAATCATCATCAGTCGATGTTTTTATGACCCGCCCGCTTCAGGAAGGGAAGATGTTCTACAAAAACGGATGGTACGAACCGCTCACCGGATTTGACTTTTCCGATTACCCCAAGAACGTCATGAGCGTTGCTTCCTTCGGTCCAAAATCCTACCTTGTTCCACTGGTAACCGAATGGCAGGTTCTTTATTACCGGAAAGACGTTCTCAAGGAAGCCGGACTCAAGGTTCCTGAAAACTTTATAGAACTGGAAGCCGCAGCAAAGAAAATCAATTCGGACAACATCGCAGGATTCGCATCCCGAGGCAAGGGTGCCGCCGCAGTTACCCAATTGTCCAGCTTCGTTTACAACTATGGAGGGCTTTACCTCGACAATGGTGTTGCCGTTTTTGATTCAATACCGGCCATCGATGCTATCCGTTTTTACGGTAAGATGCTAGGCAACTACGGTCCCAAAGGCGTCACTTCAATGTCGTGGGAAAACATCATGCCGCTGTTCCAGGCTGGCAAGGTCGCCATGTGGACAGATGCATCCGTGTTTTATGGTCAGGTCGTCGACCCTGCCAAGACTCAGGTAGCTGCAGAGAATGTCGGGATTGCCAATTTTCCGGCCGGGCCCAAAATGAATTCTCCTTTCATCGTGACTTCATGGGGCATCGCTATTGCAAAACAATCAAAGAACAAGGAACTTGCGATGAAATTCCTTGAGTGGGCGACAAGCAAAGAGCTTGCAGCCAAAGGAATGCTCGCCAACATAACAATGGCTCGCTCTTCGGTTTGGGAAGACAAGGCGATTCTTGCCAAAGTCAATCCCGGTCTTGTTGAAACGCGTGCCTATGCAGCCAAGAACGGCAATCCTCTTGACCGTCCCTACATGAGTGCCGTTGGTGAAGCCCGTGACTTGATAGGCGAACTGGTTATTGAATCAATCAATACCAAGGGCGAATCGGCCAACCTTGAAAAAATGGCAAAAGAGAAAGCTGCCAAAGTGAATGAGATTCTTCAGGACACCGGCGAATACGGCAAGTAACAGTTAA
>JAPLJE010000285.1 GCA_026388755.1 Deltaproteobacteria bacterium
AAATCCTGGCAGAGCTCCGGCCAGAAAGTGGTATTTACCAATGGATGCTATGACCTGCTTCATCCGGGCCATATTCATCTTCTGCATCAGTCCAGAGATCTGGGAGATCGCCTGATTGTCGGACTCAATACGGATGCATCGGTCAGGCGCCTGAAGGGAAATACCCGTCCCATTGTGGCGGAAAGGGATCGGGCGGCCATTATAAGCGCCCTTGGCTGTGTGGATCTGGTTGTCCTGTTTGATGAAGATACGCCGCTTGAACTGATCCAGGCCATTAAACCGGATATCCTGGTCAAGGGCGAGGATTACCGCCTGGATCAGGTGGTGGGAAGGGAAGTTGTTGAATCCTACGGCGGCAGGGTCTGTCGCGTTCCCCTGCTCCAGGGTTACAGCACCACGCAGATCGCGGAAAAAATCGCATCCACTCAACAGAATTTATTAGATTAAGATAGAAACCATTAATAGGAGACTGACATGGCAATTCACTCGGAACTGTTGAAACTTCTGGCCTGTCCCAAATGCACGGGAGATATTTATCTGAATGAGACCGGCGATGGACTGGTCTGCAACCAGTGCAAACTGATCTATGAAATTCGGGATGATATTCCCATCATGCTGATTGAAGAAGCCAAGCCGTTTTCCTGATTCCCATGAGCCTTCCCCAGCCTCCCAAACCCGCCAAGCTGGTCATCGGACTGTTTACCCGGAAGCCGGAACTGATGGCCGCTGTGGCTGCTGCTCTCATGGAAAGCTTCGGTTCTATTGACATGATCAGTCCATTGTTTCTCTTTGACTTTACAACGTATTATGAAAAGGAAATGGGATCACCCCTGTTCCGGAGGATTTTTGTTTTTAAGTCCCTGATTCAGCAAGATGATCTGGCAGATATCAAACTGAAAACCAATGCGATTGAAACGCTGTATAGCACTGATGGCATGCGGCAGCTCAACATCGACCCCGGATATCTTCTGATGGAACGGCTGGTGCTGGCAACCGGAAAGAATTTTGCGCACAGAATCTATATCGGCAAGTGTATTTACGCTGACCTGACGCTCATATATCAGAAAAACGGCTATCAACCCCTTCCCTGGACATACCCGGATTATGCACATGAATCCATCCGGCATTTTCTCACCCTTGTCCGCAATAAATATATGGAAGATTTAAAGGAAGGATTGCGATGATTTTGAGCATGACCGCTTTTTCCTGCACAAAACTGACCGTATCCCCCATTTCCGTCAACTGTGAAATCCGCGCCTGTAACAGCAAATCCCTGGATATTTCGCTTCGAATCACCTCCGGGTATTCGGCACTCGAAGAAAAAATCAAAGCCCTGATTTCTGAAATGATCAGCCGGGGACGCCTGGATATCCTGATTCAGATATCGGAAACCGCTGTTTCACCCGCTGCCTTTGAAATTGACGAACCCCGCGCGCTGGCATATTATCAAGTCTTGACGGAGATCAACGAGCGGTTTTCGCTGAAGTCTTCCGTATCCCTGCAGATGATGGCCGACGCCGGAATCATCAAACCTTCTGAATCGGAAAAAAACATGAATGCCGCATGGGCGGCCGTCCAGCCATGCACCTGTGCCGCGGTTTGCGAGCTGGTGGCCATGCGAAGACAGGAAGGGGAGTATATGGCCGGCGACATTCGAACCCGGCTTGAAGTCATTGAAAATCAACTGGCCAGAATCGAAATGGAGTCCGAGGGTTTGGTGGCCTTTTACCAGGAGCGGCTGATTCGCCGCATTCAAAAAATCACCCAGGGAATTGTTGACATCGATCCGGGGCGCATGGCTCAGGAGGCGGCATTTCTGGCCGATCGCAGCGACATCTCCGAAGAAATCGTTCGGGCCAGAAGCCATATTCTTCAGTTTCGTCAGTTCATGGATGCTCCGGAGCCGGCCGGAAGAAAATTGAATTTTTTGCTTCAGGAAATGAACCGGGAATTCAACACAATGGGATCAAAAACTGAAAATGCATCGGTATCCTACTGCGTTGTAGAGGTAAAAACCGAACTTGAAAAAATCCGCGAACAGGTTCAGAATATCGAATAAGGAGGCAGCTTGGAACCCAATATCATCAACACCATCCCCAAAATCAATCACATCATGCTGAACATTGGATTTGGAAACGTCGTTGCGGCAAACCGGGTCATTGCCATTGTCTCCCCCAACTCCGCCCCGGTCAAACGCCTGAAAGACGAAGCCCGGGACGAAAAACGGCTGATTGATGTCACGCATGGCCGCAAAACCCGATCGGTTTTGATTACGGACAGTAACCACGTCATCCTTTCCGCCATTCAGACGGAAACCATTTCTCAGCGGCTTTCAATTTTAAAGGATGCGAATAACGGCCAATGAGCCCATCTGGTGCGATTATGGAACGCGACTCCTCCTGCACAAAAGGCTGCCTGTTTATTCTTTCCGCGCCGTCCGGTGCCGGAAAAACCACCCTGTGCCAGGCGGTATGCCGGCATTTTCCGGACATGCTGTATTCCGTCTCTCATACCACCCGCCCGCCAAGGCCTGGAGAAACCCAGGGAATTGATTATCATTTTATTACCAAAGACGGATTCATTCATATGATTGAATCCGGTGAATGGGCGGAATGGGCGGAGGTTCACGGGAATTATTACGGCACATCCGCAAACTTTCTGAATCGGGGACTGGAGGCGGGGCAAGATATTCTCCTGGACATTGATGTGCAGGGAATGCTAAAAATTCTGAAACGCTATCCTTCCAGCATCACCGTCTTTATCCGGCCGCCATCTCTGGAAGCCCTAAGAGAACGCCTGGAATCAAGAGGCGGCGACAAACCGGATATCATCGAGATCCGAATGATAAATGCGAAAAAGGAAATGGCTGAAGCCCATCGATACCGCCATGTCATTGTCAACGACGATCTGGAACTTGCCACCCGGGAGCTGATACTGCTGATTGACTCCTACCGGCAGAATCGACCCATAACCCATAACCCATATCCATTATCTATACCGCCATGAAAACCGAAATTCTTTACGGCATCCATCCGGTGCTGGAAGCCCTGCAAGCCGGCAGAAGAACCTGTCTTGAGATCTATATCACCACAGACAGAACACCCTATCGCTTATCCGAAGTGACCGAGGCCGCAAAAACGCTGAAACTTCCGGTCAAATCCCTTTCTTCTTCCCAGCTATCCGTCCTTTCAGGAGCGGAAGCCCACCAGGGCATTGGGGCAAAAGTCAGTGAATATCCGCTGGTGGAGCTGGAATCCCTTACTGAGGCTTCTGCTGAAAGCAACTCCCCCTGTTTTCTGCTGCTTCTGGATGGCATTGTGGATCCGCAAAACATGGGAGCGCTGGTTCGGACCGCCCTTTGTGCCGGTGTCGACGGCATTCTCTTTCCCAAGGACCGGTCGGCTTCTCCCCTGCCCTCTGTTTCCAAGTCATCGGCAGGCGCCATGGAACATCTTAAAATGGTCATGGTCACCAACCTGTCCGCAACCATTCAGGAGCTGAAACATTCGGGATTGTGGATTGCCGGTCTGGACAAATCGGCCGACCAAACCCTCTATGATTTGGATTTGGCCGGACCCCTCGCCATTGTGATCGGCGGAGAGGAAAAAGGCATTCGCCCGCTTGTCAAAAAGCAATGTGATTTTCTGGTTTCGATTCCTCAAACGGCCATCTTCAACTCCCTGAACGCATCGGTTGCCGGCGCCGTGGTCATGTATGAAGTCGTGCGACAGCGCATGAAGACAGCCGACTGATCTTATTTTCATATCTGAATGCATTTGACGGTAGCCTGATCACACTGAAATCATGACGCTGAACCCATTTGATCAAGAAGGATATTTCATGGAATCATTCCACAGCATTGCCCTTAATTCGAACGGCCGCCTGACCGTACCCGATTTTCCCGTTATTCCCTTTATTGAAGGCGATGGCACCGGCCCGGATATCTGGCGGGCAACCCAAAAAGTCGTGGATGCGGCGGTGCAAAAAGCCTATTCGGGAAAGAAAAAAATCCAGTGGCTGGAAATCCTTGCCGGAGAAAAAGGGTTTCACCAGACCGGTGAATGGCTTCCGGCACAGACCCTTGAGGCCATTCAACACCATGTCGTTGCCATCAAAGGGCCGCTCACCACGCCGGTGGGGAAGGGCATTCGAAGCGTCAATGTCGCCCTTCGCCAGAAACTGGACCTTTACGCCTGTATTCGGCCTGTCTGCTATGTTCAGGGTGTTCCCAGCCCCATGAAGCATCCGGAAAAAGTCAATATGGTGATTTTCCGGGAGAATACCGAAGATGTGTATGCCGGCATTGAATGGCCGTCCGGAAGCGAAGATGCGGAAAAAGTCATTCGGTTTCTAAAGGAGACAATGGGCGTTCAGGTTCCGGATCGGGCAGGTATCGGCATCAAGCCCATGAGCCCTCAAAACAGCAAACGTCTTGTGGCAGCCGCCATCTCCTATGCAATTGAAAATCAGTTGCCCTCGGTTACCCTGATGCACAAGGGCAACATCATGAAATTCACAGAAGGCGCCTTCTGTCAGTGGGGATATGAGGTGGCCCGGGAGAAATTTCCGGACCGAACGATCACGGAAAAAGCGCTTTTTGAAACCTATGGCGGGGTTCAGCCCAAGGGAAAGGTCGTGATCAAGGACCGCATCGCGGACATGCTGTTCCAGCAGGTGCTGCTCCGGCCGGATGAATTTCACGTCATCGCCACCCCCAACCTGAACGGGGATTATCTTTCCGATGCCCTATCCGCTCAGACAGGGGGCCTTGGCATGGCGCCCGGCGCCAATATCGGGGACAGTTGCGCGGTATTTGAAGCCACGCACGGCACAGCCCCGAAATATGCGGGACTGGACAAGGTCAACCCCGGCTCTTTGATTCTGTCCGCCGCCATGATGCTGGAGTACATAGCATGGCAAGAGGCGGCTGCCCGGATTCGAACCTCCCTTCAGGCCACCATTCAGGCCGGCATCGTCACCTATGATCTGGCCCGCCAGATTCCGGGCGCTACCGAAGTCTCCTGTTCTGGTTTTGCCGAGGCCATGATTCGAAAAATGGAGGAAACCTTCAGGCATGCCATGAGCCGCTTCCTGTGTTCGACCTGTATAATGGATTTTCAACCGGCCCAGTCCCCTTTGTGTTCCCGGTGCGGCACCGTCTTTACCGCTTTCGAGGGGGAGGATCACCTCTGCGAAAACTGCATTCGGGCCCCCAGGCATTTTCATCAGGCTCGCGCTGCCGGAATCTATGACGGTGCATTCAGGCGGATGATTCAGGATTTCAAGTTTCACGGCAGAATTCACCTGGCCAGACCCTTTGGACTGTTGATACTGCACACCTTTAACGACATGTACGCGCAAAAAACTTCGATTGTTCCCGACACCGTCGTTCCGGTTCCCCTTCATGCCAGAAGACACCGAATGCGCGGATTTAATCAGGCATTTCTTCTGGCCAATCATTTAATCGACCTGAACCGTCAGCATCCGGACCCGGAGTTTTTCGCTCTGGAAACAGACCGGGACATGTTGCTGCGATGCCGATGGACGCATCCGCAAACCGGACTAAATAAGGACCGGCGAAAAACAAACATTGCCAATGCTTTTTTGGTCAATACTCCGGAAAAGGCTGCCGGAAAACACATCCTGCTCATTGATGATGTCTATACCACCGGAGCAACGGTTGATGAATGCGCCAGGATATTGATTCAGGCCGGAGCAGTCCGCGTGGATGTCTTGACGCTGGCAAGGGCGTAATCGCATGATACACCGACACAACCATAACCTATTCTATTTACAGTTTCCCCACCTGTCTGAATATGCGGATATCCGGCACGGGATTTTTACCCGTCAGGGCGGATTCAGTAAGGGCTGCTATCAAGGCTTGAATGTCGGCATGGGAAATGGCGACAGCCTCGACCATGTTCTTCAGAACCGCGCGGCCATTTCAGGCTGCATGGAGTATTCCGAACTCGTATTTGCCAATCAGACCCATGGAACGACCATTATCAACATTGCCGGATGCGGCTCTTCAGGCAATAGCCTTTCTTCGGGCCAGGCCGAATCCGGGGATGTCCTGATCACCGATGTTCGGGGAAAATCCCTGGTCATTCAGACAGCGGATTGTCAGGCAGTTTTAATCTATGATCCGGTTAGAAAAGCAGTTGCCAATATCCATTCCGGCTGGCGAGGCAGCATTCAGAATATTATTGGACTCTCGGTCCAGGCCATGATAAAGGAGTTTGACAGCGACCCGAAGAATCTTTTGGCAGGCATCGGCCCTTCCCTGGGTCCGTGCTGTGCGGAATTCATCCATTACCGCACCGAAATACCCAAAGCGTTCTGGTCATACAAAAACCATACGGACTGCTTTGATTTTTGGGCCATGAGCAAAGATCAGTTGACAGGGGCAGGAATTGCCAAGAACCACATCGTTTCCAGCAACCTCTGCACCCGGTGCCGGACGGATCTTTTCTTTTCATACCGGAAAGAAAAATCAACAGGCCGGTTTGCCGCGGTGATCGGAATCACATAAAAAGTCTTCCATGCATATCGATAACGCCACCATTTTATGGAATCAGCCTTTGGGTTCGTCCTGCTACCGGATCGGGATTACCACTTCCGCCCAGTATGCCTATGCCACCCCAGGCCAGTTCGTGATGCTTCGCCTGCCGAACCAGACTGACCCGTTGCTTCGCAGGCCTTTTTCCATTCACCGGCTGATTGAGTCTGAAAACGGCATTCTCCAGGGCATTGAAATTCTGGTTAAGGTCGTTGGCAGAATTACCAGCAGCCTTTCCTTCTGCCAGCCCGGTGACACCGTGGATATCCTGGGGCCTCTGGGGCATGGATTTTCCGTCCCTCCTGACTGTAGCCGCATTTTTATGGCAGCCGGAGGCATTGGGGTTGCACCCATACTGTTTCTGGCAACCTCCCTTTTTAAAAAACAGTTTGACCTGTCACGCTGCATCCTCTTTCTGGGCGGAAGGTCCAAAGCTGATATTTTATGCGAAGCGGATTTTTTCGCCCTGAATCTGCCGGTCACCATCACCACGGATGACGGCAGCATGGGCGACCAGTGCCTGATCACCCACCCCCTGGAGCTTTGCGCCAGAGAACAGCGACCCGATATCATTCTGGCCTGCGGCCCTTCGGGCATGCTGGCCTGTGTGGCCGGCATTGCCGAATCCCTGAACATTCCCTGCCAGATTTCCCTGGAAACAGCCATGGCCTGCGGCATGGGCGCCTGTCTAGGCTGTGCGGTTAAAGGTAAAAGCCCGGATGTCAGGCGACTTCATGCCTGCCTGGACGGTCCGGTGATGGATAGCCGTCAAATTGATTTTTTGCATTGACTTGAAAATGATCCTATGTTAGTTGCAGGAAACTTCAAACAGGAAGCCTGAACCCTTTCTGATCGAAAGGACGTTCTTTTTCATGAAACGGGAAACCAGACGGAACATCAGGGAACTGGCCTATTACAGCAGCCTTGGATTATCGGTTGCCCTGTCCATTTTTATCGGGCTGGCTGCAGGCATTTATCTGGACGGATATTTTCAGAGTTCCCCCTGGCTGACCCTTATTTTTCTTTGCCTGGGAATTGCAGCCGGTTATCGCAACATTGGTCTGGCAATCCGCAAAAGCAGAAATTTGTAATATCTTGAAGGTAAAAATTGTGACGGCAAAGTAGAAAGTTCAAGATC
>JAPLJE010000171.1 GCA_026388755.1 Deltaproteobacteria bacterium
ATAAAAAACCCGTAATGGCAGGGCTGAATTATTTTCTGACCCATGAAGCCCGGGGCGGGGAAGGGAAAAAACTCCTGGGGGAAAAGCGGGATGTCAAAGTCTGGCTGGCTTGGCTGGAACGGCGGGCAAACCTGGAAGTGGACGCCATTGAAACGCCGATCGGGTTCATTCCCCGGTATGGCGATCTGAAGGACTTGTTTAAGTCGGTCATCGATAAGGACTATTCCGAAGACCTTTATGTCAGGCAGTTTTCCCTGTATGTGGATAATATCGTTTCCAGGATAGATCTTCAGTTCGGTGCCTATGCAAAGGGAACGAATATTCCGCAGAAATTATTTGATATCTTGAATTGTCAGCGAAATGCATTGCTGGCCCTAAAGGATATTTTCGGGCCGGTGGTTTTGCCGGTGCAATTGGACAGCACCCCTGCGCGATAAACCCTCATCCCTGCAACTGAATATGAACCTGGTAAAGGTTGTTTTCAGCAGTCGCATGGCAGTGACCTTTCTGATGGGGTTTTCATGCGGTCTTCCCCTTCTTCTTACCATTTCCGTGCTTCAAGCCTGGATGAAGGAAGAAGGGGTGGATCTGTCCGTTATCGGCCTGATGTCTTTGGTGGGAATTCCCTATACGGTCAAGTTTCTGTGGGCGCCGGTTCTGGACCGCATGACCCCTCCTTTTCTGGGAAGACGACGCGGATGGCTTTTTATCGCTCAGTTGAGTCTGATGGCTGCCATAGCCGGGCTGGGTCTGTCCAATCCAAAGTCCCATCCATTCCTGCTGGCCGGCGCTGCATTTCTGGTGACGTTTTTCAGTGCCAGCCAGGATATCGTTGTCGATGCTTACCGCAGGGAAGCCCTAAGCGATGCCGAACTGGGTTTGGGCTCATCCCTGTATGTGAACGGCTACCGGGTGGGAATGTTGCTGGCATCTGGCGGTGGGCTGATTCTGGCGGATCATCTGCCGTTTTCCATGGTTTATCTCATCATGGCGGCCTACATGATTCCCGGAATGGCAACCACTTTATATTCAAAGGAGCCCGAACAACCGTTCGGCGTGCCCGGAACCCTGGCCGAAGCGGTTTTTGCGCCGCTCAGGGAATATTTCACCCGTAATGGTGCCTGGTGGATTCTGGCCTTTATCCTCTGCTACAAGATTGGAGACAGCATGGCCAGCGACAGCATGGCCAGCGCCATGGCCACGCCGTTTTATCTGGATATCGGGTTTTCCAAGACCGAAATCGGCGCCGTGGTCAAACTCTTCGGTTTTTGGGCCACAATTGCCGGCAGCCTGGTTGGCGGAATCTGGATGATTCGTATTGGAATCGGCAGCAGCTTGTGGCTATTCGGAATCCTTCAGGCGGTTTCCACTGCCGGCTTCATGGTGCTGACGTACACGGGTCCCAGCGTTCCGGTCCTGTCCGCAGTCATCGCCTTTGAAAATTTTACGAGTGGCATGGGAACTTCGGCTTTTACCGCATTTATGGCCAGTATGACCCACAAGCGATTTACTGCCACCCAGTACGCCCTGCTCTCCAGCCTGATGGGCGTTCCCCGGGTTCTGGTGTCCGCACCCACCGGTTTTCTGGCAAAGGCCATGGGCTGGAACTGGTTTTTTGCGACCTGCGTTCTGGCAGCCATTCCCGGGCTGCTGATCTTGCTTCGTTTTTCCGGCTGGAATACTGCCGGTGTTCAGGGTGAGGTCCATTGATCGAAGGCCCATGAACCTGTCATCATTAACAGAATGCAGACGCTGCGGGACTTGCTGTGACAAAGGCGGGCCGACCCTTCATGCCGATGACCGGATGCTGATTGATTCCGGTCTGATTCCGGCCAAGCACCTGTATACCCTCCGAAAAGGGGAGTTGGTAAATGATTCCATAAGGGGCTGTCTGCTTCCCCTGGAATCTGAAATGATCAAAATAAAGGGACAGAACCGGGCCTGGACCTGTGTTTTCTTTGATAAAACAGGACCTGCCTGTCACATCTATGAACACCGTCCCCTGGAATGTCGAATCCTCAAATGCTGGGATACGCGGGACATCAAGGCTGTTTACTCACAGAACCGCCTGACGCGAAAGGATCTTCTATCCCCTATTCCGGCGCTATGGAGCCTGATTGAGGATCATGAACTGCGCTGCAGTCATGTGACGCTGCGAAAACTTCTCGATTCGAAATCCGGCGGTGCGGCTGCAAAAAAAACGGTTCGGGAGATGGTTGAATACGACCGGTCAATTCGCATGCTCGTGGTTGAAAAGGCGGGAGTCGAATTGGATATGCTCGACTTTATCTTTGGAAGGTCATTGTCGGAAGTCTTCCGTGGGCGATGTTAAGATTGTGATCCGTGAATCGTGACGCGTAATAACCGAAACGCCAAATCCGGGTGTTCGAAATCCGGTGAAAACATCAGAAAGAGTCACTTATGAAACAAGAATTGATCCATCTCCTATGTAAAAAATCCTTCCAGTTCAGCGAAGAACCGACTTTCAAGCTGGTTTCCGGCCAGATGAGTCAGTTTTATGTCAACTGCAAACCCACGACCCTCAGCCCCAGAGGCATGTTTTTGACCGGTCATCTTGTATATGAGGCGATCCGGGATGTCCGGGTTGCCGGCATCGGCGGGCTCACTTTCGGTGCTGACCCCATCGCGGTTGCAGCGGCATTCGTTTCGGAACTTCAGGGAAATCCGGTTCAGGCTTTTTCCATTCGTAAAACCCGCAAGGATCATGGTATGATCCGGTGGATCGAGGGGGATATTCAGCCAGGAGACCGGGTAGCCATCATTGATGATGTGGCGACTACCGGCGGCTCCACCATCAAGGCCATTGAACGGGCTCGGTCAGAAGGCATGAACGTTGTCAAGGTCGTCATTCTTGTGGACCGCCAGGAAGGGGGGCTGGAGAATATTCGAAAACATGTGCCGGATATCTCGGTGATTATTACCCGCGATGAACTGATGGGTGCGATCTGCGGGAACGGATGCCTCAATCCCTGAATCCTGGGTCGTTACCGGTGATGAACGATAAAATAAAACGACTGAATTCGCGGGGGATTGCCCTTCTGGTAACGGTGGCCATCCTCAGCGTGGTGGTGGCCGTATCCCTGGAAATGAATCGCAGGAGCCGGTCCACAGCGACTCGAGCAGTGATTGAGCAACACCGGATGACGCTGTCCGCGATGGCGTCGTCCGGTGTTCAGGCGGCGATGGCCATTCTGATCCGGGACAAGGCCGAAAGTGAAATCGACTCCATTCAGGAGGCATGGGCGAATCCCGATATCGTTCAGGCTGTCGTAACGGAGCTGGCATTTGAAACCGGCGAGCTTTCCGTTGCCATTCAGGATGAGCAGGCAAAAATTCAGGTCAATGCTCTGGTTCAGGGGCCCGGTGGCAGGCAGTATAATGAATCCCAGCGCCTGCTGTGGGATCGGTTTTTAAGGGTCATGCACACCCGGCTTTCACCTGATGAACCCTTTGAACCGGATGACGTGATCTGTGCGCTGAAAGACTGGATGGATTCTGAGGATGATGATGCCCTTTCCTGCATGAACGGCGCGGAATCCGATTACTACATGGCGCTGACCCCGCCGTATCCCTGCCGTAACGGACCCATTCTCCATATCGGCGATTTGATGCGGATAAGGGGGATTACGGCGAATCTGTTTTACGGCTTACCGAATGAAAGGGGCATCTCGGACTATATCACGGCGTACCGCGGGGATGATGCGAAGTTGCTGCCCTTGGGATCCTTTGGCAAGATCAATATCAATACTGCAGAGCAACCGGTTCTTGCAGCGATTCTGCCTTCCGGAAAAGAAGCACTGGCCCAGGCCATTGTGGATTATCGCGTTGAGATGTCGGACTCGAAATATATTCATGATCTTTCTTCTCCTTCATGGTATAAGCAGGTTCCAGGTCTTCAGGGGGTTATTATTGATCCGCGGCTGATCACCCTGTCCAGCGATCTGTTCCGGATTCGCGCATCCGCTCGAATGGAACATCTTTCTGTGACGACAACGGTTCTGGTCCACAGGGAAAATGACCCGACCTCCGGAAAGTATACCTGCAGGATTCTGACCTGGCTTGTAGAATGAAAAATAATCCCTTGTCCGGATTCCAAAGTCTCTGGTTTGTGAAAGTTTATGACCATAAATATTCTGGGTGTGGATTTTCGGAAAGACTCGGTCTCCGCGGTTCTGATACGGGGCAGTTACAAGGGGGTATGGGTGGATGCCCATGCCCATGTATTCCTTGAACGGTCTGAGGATCTGGAAAAAGGCCTGGCTTCCTGTCTTGAAACTATTTCCGAGCAGACGGATCTCCATGCAGTCTGCATTGCGGCGCTGCCGTCCGACCAGTTCTTTTACCGCAATATCATATCACCGTTTACGGATCCGCGAAAAATCGATCAAATGCTGCCTTATGAACTTGAGCAGAGTCTGCCGGTTCCAGCCGATGATCTGATCATTGATTTCATTCCGGTCAGCCATGTGAGGCCGGAAAAAAAGTTTATCCCCTGGCTTGGGCAAATGCTTCACTTCGCATCCCGGGCAGCATCCACCCGGATTCTTGCGGCTGCAATCGAAAAAACGCGACTGGCCGCATTCCTGTCATGCCTGAAACAGTCCGGTCTTGAACCGGAACGCGTTGTGCCAGGTGGCTACGGCCTTTCCCTTTGCCTGATGCATGCGATAAACAGCCCTTCGAACTGGCTTCTGGTGGATGCCGACAAAACCCATGCCGCCCTGTTTCTGGTTATTTCCCGGACTTTAACGGTCATTCGGGCATTTCCAGGCTCCGGCTTATCCCCTTCGGCCGATTTCCTTTTTCCCCTGATTCAGCAGACTCTTCTGGGTTCCTGTGCAGAGGTCCGGATGGACCAGATATTTCTTGCAGGCTGTATTTCGAATGCTTCGGCGAATGCATCGGTGGTTGCTTCCGCGCTTTCCGAAAAATGCGGTCTTCCGGTTCACCCGGTGAATCTAATTGTCGATGCCGGTATCCGACTGAAATCCGCCCTTCCCTCATCCTGGAGACCGGAGATTGGTGATCCTGCCCTGGGAGCGGCGCTTGCGAGAATGAACGGTTTTCCCGGACTGAACCTGCGAAAGGGGGCTTTTGGCC
>JAPLJE010000544.1 GCA_026388755.1 Deltaproteobacteria bacterium
CTCCCGTGGCCTCGGTATGGGCCGAAATAATCGCATTTCCGGCCACGGTGACCGCTGTTTCAAACCCAAATGTTCTCTGCACGCAGGCGATGTCGTTATCGATGGTCTTTGGGACGCCGATCACAGCAAGCTTCAGTCTGCGCCTGGCGACTTCCTCCGCGATAGCCTGCGCTCCCCTCAAGGTTCCGTCCCCACCAATGGTGAAGAGGATTCCCACATTCATGCGCTCCAAAGTATCTACCATCTCCACAACGTCCTGGGGTCCCCGCGAAGAGCCCAGTATCGTACCCCCTTGCTCATGGATCCTTGCCACCAATTTTGGCGTCAGTTCCATGGCGACGTGCCGATAGCGGGGGGAGAGACCTTCGTAAGCACAGAGAAACCCGAAGATGGTCCGGACCCCATAGTGATAAAAAAGGCTCATCACGATGGAGCGAATCACATCATTCAAACCCGGACACAACCCGCCGCACGTCACAATCCCGCATCGCAATTTGGAGGGGTCGAAATAGATTTCTTTTCTTCGCCCGGCTTTCTCAAAGGAAGGAGGGGGGCTGCCCCGCAAGAGATATTCGCGAATCTCCGTCATGTTGTTGTGATAGAGCACATGGTCCTTATCATCAACAAAGTGAGCGTTTGGCATCGGAGAAGGAATGCGACACTCCCCTAACCGGCATATCCCCAGATCAAGCTCAGTTCCCTGCATGCTGGGCCTCCTTAAGAGTCTCCATGGTTTTCTCCGGGGGCGCTGCTGGATCTAGTCCCGCCCGCTCCTCCTCCACCCACGCATCCAGCAGCTTGTGAGCCACGGCAAGTACCACCGGTCCGACGAAGAGACCGATGAGCCCGAATGCCATCAGACCTCCGACCACGCCGGTAAAAATGAGCAACAGCGGCAGATCCGCGCCTTTTTTAATGAGAATCGGCCGCAGGACATTGTCCATGGTTCCCACAACGATCGTGCAGATTAGGAGAAACACCCCCCATCCCGAACTGCCGCTCCAAAACAGCCAGATAGTGGCCGGCCCGAGCACCGGCAGGACCCCGATCTGGGAGATGGCGAGCATTAACATCAAAGCGGTGAGGAACGTGGCAAAAGGCACGCCGGCAATGACCAGACCGACGCCTCCCAATGCCGACTGGGCAAGCGCCGTCACGACGATCCCCAGCGCAACTCCGCGCACGGCCTGGCCGGCAAGACAGACCGCGTTTTCTCCGCGCGGCCCTGCCAGGCGGCGTCCAAAACGCAGGACGCGCTCTGCCGCGGCCTCACCGTTCGCGTACATGATTGCCGCAAGCAGGACCGTGAGCAGAAACTCCACGAGAAGCATCCCGAAACCGCCCACCTGGGCCACGAACCATTTGATCACCCCACCGGCATAGGGGCCGGCCTTGACAGCAACCCCCTGGATCCCGGCCGCGGCGACCTTCTCCCAAATATCCGCCACTTTCCCGCCGATAAGCGGCAGTTTGTCCACCCACTCCGGGTGCGTGGGCACCTCGAAACTCGCCAGCGATTTCGCCCATCCGGCAATTTCATCGACGTTGGAAATGATCGTGCCGATAGCCAATGCAAGCGGCACGACCAGGACGCACAGGAGTACAACCGTCATTACCGCAACCGCAAGCGAACGTTTGTGCCACAGCCGCTTCTGAAGAGCGATCATCAGAGGCCAGGTCGCCACCACGATGGTTGCCGCCCAGACGGCGGCCCCTAGAAAAGGCCGCAGGATCCAGATCGTCGACCCGATGAGGGCCACGATGAAAATTACGCCCAGCAAGCTTCGGGTCAGATCGCGTTGAACTTCAGCCATTACCCTTTCCTCCGTACCGCTCGACAGCATCTCATTTCCTGTAACGATATTCACCAGGTTATGCCTGGCACACTAAGAACTTGCTTTTTAAGGTTTTTTGGATATCACCTGTCCTGGATGCTGTCAAGGACATTAACGAGTCAGTCCAGGGTAGTTATTGCTCCAGCTTCATTGACATCGCATTTACAGACACCCATCTCTTTGCTATTTCATTTGCATCTTGATGTGCCTGTTGATATAGGCTGTGACTCGGGAGCGGAAAATCGGCATCGATATCAAGGAATACGACGTTATAAAGCTTAAATAAATATTGATGACACGAGGCACACATTATGTTACTTGAAGAATTTGTCATCTTCAGCCGCAATATCGATCTCTTCGATTTCTTAGACTCCGGCTTAGGTGACACTGAATTCTGGCCGTTCTGGCTGGGCTGGGCTACCGGACATTCGAGCGAACCGGTCTATTGCCTTTCAGATGGATAAAAAGGCCAAAACATCTATCCATAGCTGAAACTGTGGAGTAATTCATCAAACCAAAACCAGAGGAGATCGTATGAAACTACGGACAGTAAAACTTGGACAAGCCGGGAAACTGACCACAGCAGGCTTGGTTCTGGCGATCTGGGTGTTTTTCAGCGGCGGCACGTCCGCGCAAGAAGTGCTGCCCACGCCACCTGCCCCTTTTAAGGGACAAATCGAACTGAGCGCAAAGGACTCAAAATCCGATTTTCCACAGCCGGTGCAAGCGTCCAAGGGTGCACCCAATATTGTTGTTGTTCTGCTGGACGACGTCGGCTACGGCGCATCAAACACATTCGGCGGGCCGTGTCAGACACCGACACTTGATCGGTTGGCGCAGAGCGGGTTGCGTTACACGCAATTTCATACCACGGCACTGTGTTCGCCGACCCGGGCGGCGTTGCTGACCGGGCGCAATCACCATTCGGTGCATACCGGCGTGATCATGGAGCAGGCCACGGGTTTTCCTGGCTATGACAGTTTGATGGGCAAAGACACCGCAACTGTGGCTGAGGTTCTCAAGCAAAAAGGCTGGAACACCGCCTGGTTCGGCAAAAACCACAACGTGCCGGACTGGCAGAGCAGCCAAGCCGGGCCGTTCGACCTCTGGCCGATCGGGCTGGGCTTCGAGCATTTCTACGGATTCATCTCCGCGGAAACCAGTCAATGGCGGCCGGCGGTCTTCGAAGGCACCAAACCCATCGAGCCTTATATAGGCAACCCCGACTACAACTTCGACTACGACATCGCCTATCAGGCGATCCAGTGGGTGCGCAATCAGAAGACCGTCGCGCCGGACCGGCCGTTCTTCCTCTACTATGCGCCGGGGGCCACGCACTCTCCGCACCACCCGAAAAAAGAGTGGATCGCGAAATATAAGGGCCAGTTCGATCAAGGCTGGGATAAGGTGCGCGAGCAGACGCTCGCGCGGCAGAAGAAACTCGGCATCGTGCCGGCCGATACGCAATTGACGGAACGCAGCCCGGGGATACCCGCTTGGGACTCTCTCAATTCAGAACAGAAACAGCTTTATGCCTATATGATGGAGATCTACGCCGGCTATCTCTCCCAGGCGGACTACAATGCCGGGCGTGTCCTGGACGGAATCCAGCAATTGGGTCAACTCGACAACACCGTGGTCATCTATATCGCCGGCGACAACGGTGCCAGCGCCGAGGGCTCGATGCAAGGCTCGCTGAACGAACTCGCCACGCTCAACGGAATTGCCGAAGATTACCGGCAGGTTCTCAAACAGAAAGACGATCTGGGCACATGGAAGACGCACAACCACTACCCGATTGGTTGGGCCCATGCGATGAACACGCCCTTTCAGTGGGCCAAGCAGATCGCCTCGCATTATGGTGGCACGCGCAACGGAATGGTCATTTCATGGCCGGCCCACATCAAG
>JAPLJE010000276.1 GCA_026388755.1 Deltaproteobacteria bacterium
GATCGCGGGTATATTTCTCCCCATTTTGCGACAAACCGTGAAAGAATGGAAGTGGTTCTGGATGAGCCGCTGATTCTGATTCATGAAAAAAAGATCAGCAGCTTGAAAGATATGGTGCCGCTGCTGGAAGAAACCGCCAGATCCCGAAGAAACCTTCTGATTATTGCAGAAGATGTAGAAGGCGAAGCCCTTGCAGCCCTGGTGTTAAACAAGCTTCGCGGCACGCTTCAGGTTGCGGCTGTAAAGGCTCCCGGATTCGGAGACCGCCGCAAAGCCCTGCTGGAAGACATCGCCATTCTTACGGGCACCCGCATGGTTTCCGAAGATATGGGAATGAAGCTTGAAAACGTGACTATAAAAGACCTGGGAAAATGCAAAAGCGTCAAAATCGACAAAGACAACACCACCATCATTGACGGCGCCGGCGACCGCCAGGCCATGGAAGGCAGGGTTCGTCAGATTCGCGCTCAGATTGAAGAAACCACTTCCGATTACGACCGGGAAAAACTCCAGGAACGTCTGGCCAAATTGATTGGCGGCGTTGCGTTAATCCGCATCGGCGCAGCCACGGAAACCGAGATGAAGGAAAAGAAAGCCCGCGTGGAAGACGCCCTGAACGCCACCCGCGCAGCTGTCGAAGAAGGCATTGTTCCGGGCGGCGGCGTTGCGCTGGTCCGCTGCATCAAAGCCCTTGAAAAGGTGGAGGTCAAGGGAGAACAGAAACATGGCATTTCGATTCTCAAACGCGCACTGGAAGAGCCGCTGCGTCAGATTGCCGAAAATGCCGGGTTCGAAGGATCCGTGGTTCTCAACAAAGTCATGGAAGGAAAAAATGACTTCGGGTTCAATGCCGACACTTCGGTTTATGAAAACCTGATTGCCGCCGGTGTGATCGATCCCACCAAAGTGGTTCGATTTGCCCTTCAGAATGCCGCTTCCGTTGCCGGCATGATGCTGACCACCGAGGCCATGATTACCGAAAAGCCTAAAAAAGCCTCCAAATCGGCTTCTGGCGCCGGTATGGATGACATGGACGAAGACATGTATTAACGCGTAATGCATTCAGGCCAGGGGCTCTATCCTGGCCTGAACCAAAAGACCTACACAAATCGCACGCATCCCCCCCCTCCATCAAGCGCCTGAATGACCTTGAGCGCATCCCCGGCGTGGGTTCAAGCATTTCCAGAGACCTTAAAGAACTTCTCAAATGGTGGAACTGAAAGGATCGGCCATAAGCAGTCGACAATTTTTACAATATGTAAAAACATTTGCTTCCCCAAGCCCGATTTCATTGCGATTTCCGACCCAAAACCAGCGAATTCTTTGGTTGTCTAAACACCGATCACCATGCCCTGGTGAACATGTTTATTTTATGCACTTATTTTTCTATTGCATACTTTTTGCATTTAACACATAAGCAAATAACTTCTGCTGTACTCGAAATCCAAACTCATCTTAAAAAGGAGGTATTTATGTATCAAACGCTATTGGTACCCTTGGACGGTTCCCCCAGAGCCGAGAGCATTCTGCCCCATGTTGAAGATCTGGCCACGCAGTTCAAGTCAAAAGTGATTTTTCTTCAGGTGGTGGGGCCGCCGCTTCAATTCGTAAATCCTTCACTTTATGAAACCACTATTCAGACGGATATCATCCATGAATACGTGACAGATTTTAAACGAAAGAAGGAAGAAATCAGCACTTATCTGGCAGGTATTCAGGAGGGTTTTCAAAAAAAAGGAATTGAGGTCAAAATTCTTGTCGAACAAGGGGCTGTAGTGGACTCCATCATCTCTATTGCCCAGAGGGAAAATGCGGACCTGATTGCCATCGCCAGTCATGGCAGGAGCGGCATGTCACGAGTATTTTATGGCAGTGTAGCAGCCGGTGTCATGCAAAAAATCGATCGACCTGTATTGATTATTCGATCTCGAAACTTATAGTTTCAGTTTTGACGCAAAGGAGTCATGCCAACATGTATCAAACCATACTGGTTCCCCTGGACGGATCAGCCAGAGCCGAGCACATTCTTCCCCATGTTGAAAATCTGGCCATCCATTACAAGGCAAAAGTGTTTCTTCTCCAGGTAATGGAGCCGCTGCAAATCGTTAATCCATCCATTATTCACGTGACCGGCGCGCTGACAGACTCGGTCAAGGAAAGTCTGAAAGACTTCAACCGAAGATATGAGGAAATCAACACCTATCTGTCTGGACGCCAGGGAGAATTCAAGGAAAAAGGAATTGATGCCCGGAAATTCGTGGAACAGGGGCCAGTGGTGGAAACAATCATTTCCGTTGCCCAGCGGGAGAATGCCGACCTGATCGCAATGGCCAGCCATGGCAGGAGCGGGATGTCACGGGTATTTTATGGTAGCGTGGTATCCGGTGTACTGCAACAAATCGATCGGCCCATGCTGATAATTCGGTCTCGAAACGTCTGATGGGATTGGTGTGAGAGCGTGATACCGTGAGAGCGTAAACATTTCACGCTCTCACGATGATAGGCAATGGCCAACCGGAAGGATCTGAATCCCGTTTTCTTCCAGGGCGCCGCGAATTCTGGCCGCCAGTTTCCATGCGCCGGGCGTATCCCCATGAATACACAGGGTATCTGCCTTAAAACGCATTTCTTTTCCCTCTATGCTGGTCAGCATGCCTGTTGTTGCCAGCTTTATCACACGATCCCTGACCCTGTCCGGATCATCCAGGACAGCCCCCGGCATGGACCGTGGAGCAAGCTGGCCGCTGCTCAGAGACGCGCGATCCGGAAAAGCTTCACGGTCCACGCGAAGCCCGGCTGCAAAGGCCATTTCTTCACAAAGCGACCCTGCCAACACAAACAATATCAACTCCGGATCGTATGCTTTAACGGCATGGATCACTTCCTGTGCAGTACGCTCATCTTTAGCTGCCTGATTGTAGAGGGCCCCGTGCGGCTTGACATGCTGCAGCGTTACGCCGGCTGCCCGGGCAAAAGCCGAAAGCGCTCCGATTTGATACAATACATAATTTGAAATTTCTCCTGGAAACATTTCCATATTCCGCCTGCCATATCCCATGAGATCTGGATATCCCGGATGGGCGCCAACGGATACGCGATACTGCCCGGCAAGCGCAACGGTTTCAGCCATCACTTTCGGATCTCCGGCATGATATCCGCAGGCGATATTGGCTGATGTAATAAAGGCAATGATCTTGTTGTCATCTCCAATCCGATAGCTTCCAAAACTCTCCCCCATATCACAATTAATATCCATTCTCATGGCTGCCTTTTTCAACAAAAACGGGTTCTTTAAGCCTTTTTCACCGACACGAAGTGCTCCTGAAACGCCAGCCCGCCGCCGGCCGGGTCCCACTGGCCCAATCCGCCGCTCATCAGTGAAATGTCCGAAACCCCCTTGCCGCAGGCCCTGGATTCTGCCGGAATGCTTCGGCCAAATCCGGCATCTGCGAAAAAAGCCTGCGGTTGTTGATCGTCTGCCCCTGTGCGTGAATCGCACAGCCGCCAATGGCCAGTCGGTAAAGCCCGGTCTTTGGAACGGGTCTGGCGGTATAGGGCGCCAGAGAGGCAATGCCGGCTTTTTCCCACTGGGAATTAATGATTTCAATCTTGCGGCTGGCCGTATTCAGCCGATCCGTGCTCAGATTTTCGTACACCGGCTTCTGCGTCAATTCAACCCGTCCGCGTTCTTGAAAATCTTCCATCGAAACACCGGTCTGCTGAAGCTGATAGTTCCAGATCTCATCAATGTTGTTAAATGACAACGGGGTAATTCCCATGCATTTTGAAAGCTCAGTAATCATCCTCCAGTCCGAGCGGCTGTCGAACCTGGGATTCACGCAGCGAAACCGGACCGCAAAGCCTGGTTTTAGACCGTTCTGCTGAAAAAGAATGCTCTCCTGTTCCAGATACGAGGATACCGGAAGCACGATATCCGCATGCCAGGCAATCTGAGACCAGAACGGCGTCGCGCAGACCAGAAGCTCCAGCTTATCCAGAATCCGCGTTAATGCGGCCGGGTCCGCATGCTCTGCCAGCGGATCATGGCCAAAGCTCATATAAGCCTTGACCGGATAAGGCGCCTGAGTCTCAATGGCCTGAAAGGCCTGGTGCAGCAGCCCCTTTTTCGCATCAAAGAGAGGGTATCGGGTGCCCACACCATCTGCACGGACCCCGCCCACCTCAGGCAGCAAATCCACCAGTTTCTTTAAGCCGTTGCGCCCGATGCTTTCCGGCTTTGCGGCAAGGGCCAGCCCTCCCCTGGCGCCGATCGCGCCCAGCAGCGCATTGATGATAAACGCCGTGCGGCTGACATAAAACGAATCCTTGTACCGGGCGGTCATTCTGCCCGGATGCCAGATGACTGCAGGAGCGGCCTTGGCGATTTCCTGAACCAGAGAGACAATTGCCTCTGCCGGAATGCCGGTCTCAGCCTGGGCCCACTGCGGCGTATACGGAGCGACAAATGAGCGCAGGGCTTCGATATCGCTGATCCAGTTTTGTGCAAAGCCGGCATCAAAAAGCTGCTGCGTTAGCAGAACATGGATCACGGAAAGATTCAGCGCATAGTCCGTACCGGGACGAATCAGCAAAAAGCGGTCGGCCTTGGCCGTTGTAATCGTCGCCCGGATGTCTATCACCGCAAGCTTGCACCCGTTCTCCAGACCACTCAGCAGATCATTGACCTCTTTAACATCGATGGATTCAAAGAGATTGCGGGTCTGAAGAATGACGTATTTTGCCTTTCTGTAATCGAAAACCAGCTCGTCCCGGTCAAAGCCAAAAAGTGACTGAGCCGCGTGATGCACATTGATATCGCAGCTGGAGCTGCTGGTATGGTAATTGGGAGTGCCCAGCCCCCGGACAAAGGCTTCGGTAAGGTCTGAAAAACAGCCGCCGCCATCCGAGCATATCAGACTTTGCTTGCCGTGCCGGGCCTGGATTGCGGAGATTTTCTCCGCCACATGAGCAAAAGCCTCATCCCAGGAAACCCGAAGCCAGCTACCTTCTCCGCGCCCTGCCTTTCGAATCATCGGAAACTGCGGCCTTTCATCATCCTTGATCAGTTCCAGCCCCGCGGCCCCGCGCGCACACAAGGCACCATTGATACCAGGAGCATGGGGATTTCCCTGAATAAACCTGCATTCACCATTTTGAACATTCACCTGAACAGGGCAGTGAACAGAACACATACCGCAGATACTGAAGATGGTTTTTTCTGGCATGACAAAGTCCCTTTCGGTACGTAAACATTCCGATAAACACAGATCATGGAGCATCGGAAAAGAATTCGGCTCATACAAGCCGGACTATTGAAGGATAACCGACAATGAAGGATAATCGACAATGTTTGACTTTGCACGCATAACAAAATCTTTGATGACTTTCAAGAACAATAAACCCGGCAGAATCTGAAACATCGGAGCTGCTCTATTTTACATCACCTTATGCAAAATGGAGCACACGTTCAATATACTGAAATTAAACAATATAATTAATTTATTTAAAAAACTGCCGCAATACGAAGCAGCAATTGGTTTGCGAGTGAACCCTTCACCCCTCGATCCCATTTGTCATATTTATATTTATTTGTATTAATTTCAAATTATTACAACATAGCTCAAACTGTATTTCAATAATTGGCACATAAGATGCAAAGTACTATTTTCAAATTCTGATGACATATTCGAATCTTCAAATAAACATCCACCATTTCCGCTAAGGAGGCATCCCATGATAAAATTCGTTGAAAATAGAAGCACTGCCGGCAAAACGGACCAAAGATCCCCCAAAATGCTGCTTCTCATGAACCAGGGTAAGTGTCTGCATATGTTAAGCGGCATCATTTCTTATGGGCTCTGCACCTACGGATATAACTGCACAAAATGCTCATTTGATCAGATGATCGAGGATACCGGTTATCTGCAGAATCTCAAGCCAACTCTTGTTACGCCACTTCCTGCTTGATGGAGCACATATTTGATATTCCATTAAATAATTAATTGATGATGACATATTCGAATTTTCAAATAAACGTCCACCATTTCCGCTAAGGAGACATCCCATGATAAAAAATGAACAAAAACGCCAGAGAGAACCTGTTGTTATGTCGATGGTCAACGACCAATGCGTTTGGGGTAGAGCCGGAGTGATCAAGCCCATCAAATGCATCAATGCGTTTGACTGTCTTGGATGCACCATGGATCAGCGGGTGCTCGCCAATTTCGAGGAAAAAAGAAGCGCTGAGGGCAAAAAGGACTCAAGGCCATCCAGAATGGTGCTTCTCATGAACCAGGGCAAATGCAGGCATATGTTAAGTGGCCGCATTTCATATGGGCTCTGCTCTTACGGATATAACTGTGTAAAATGCCCGTTTGATCAGATGATCGAGGATACCAGTTATCTGCCGAATCTCAAACCGCCTGTCGTTGACGCCACTTCCGGTTTTAATGTAGCCCGTGATCATTACTATCATCATGGTCATTCCTGGGCCAGGGTGGAATATGGCGGGCGCGTTCGAATCGGTATTGACGACTTTGCCCTGCGGCTGTTGGGACCCCAGGATGAAATCGAGATTCCGGGTCTGGGATCACGCGTCGGTCAAAATCGTCCGCAGGCCGTTTTAAAACGAAACGGGAAAGAAGCGCCCACGCTCAGCCCCGTGGATGGAACAGTCGTTGCCGTCAATCATCAATTGTTCAGCAAAACCAACATCGCCAATAAAGACCCTTATGGAGAAGGATGGCTGATGGTGATCCAACCGTCTTCTCTTCGCAACAACTTGAAAAACCTTTTCTTCGGTTCGGAGAGTCTGGCCTGGATCGATGACGAGTTCTTCAAGCTTCAAAAGCTAATGGGCGAAGTTTACGGGGAGGATGTTCAGTATAAGATGGCGGCAACCGGTGGCGAGGCCATCTCTGATATATACGGCGAGGTTCCCGAACTCGGCTGGGATCGATTAGTGGGTGATTTTCTACATTCAAAATGACAAAAAGAAGCCGGCGGCGCTGGTGCATTTCAATCTTTTCATCACGACACCCCAGGTTTGCCGAACAAATGTCTCAGGCGCCTTCTGGCTTCAAATTCACAGGCTTGACAAAATCTCAGCGGCAGGCTGTCCAGCTTTTCCAGGTTGTTCGAAAACCCCATTAAGCAATCCGGGGTCCGGCAGTGGACAATGCCCAATAGATGTCCGATTTCATGGATAGCGATTTTTGCGGCCCGGTTATAGGACTGCTCCCGATTTTTACTTTTCACTCGAAACAAAGAAATAACAGCCGCCTTTCCGCCCAGTTGCGATTCTCCGAAAACAAAGGTCAGAATGGGGGTGAAAATATCAACGGAAACCACTGCCAGTATGAATTGGGAGCTGTCGGAAATAGCTGCCAGGGCTTGAAGAATTTTTCCGCCATCGTGTTGCCCTCTCCGGGCAATAAATGCATACTCGGGTTCCGGTTGAACTGGTAGAATCTGTGTATTGAGCCCCAGGATCGCCTGAAGATTCGCCGCAATAACGGATACGGCCATCATGTCAATCCTGCCCATGGGGATCAGATCCAGATGGGTATCTTCAGCAGAAGTATGTCGCTTTGCATTCAACTGATGTTAAGTCTCTTTCCGAATCGATACTTGATTTTTTAGTTCCGGGCAGATAGGTATTGTTTCATCTTGCGCGACAAGGTGCTCCGGTTGATTCCAAGCTTTTTTGCGGCATGGCTTATATTTCCGTCACATGATGCAAGGATTGACTTGATGTGATTCATTTCAAGTTCCTCAAGCGTAGCCGACGATGTTTCGCAAGATTGTTTTCCGGGATCTAAGAACTTCAGTTCCTCTGTGCCGATGATGCGGCCCCTGGCAATAACCACTGCGCGTTCGATGACGTTTCTCAGCTCTCTGACATTGCCGGGCCAGGGATATGATATCAGATGATCAATAGCTCTTTGGGTAAAACCTTCCAGATGTTTTCCGGTTTCTTCGACATACCTTTTGAGAAAATGATCGGCCAGCACAGGAATATCGTCCTGCCGTTCGCGCAAGGGAGGGATGTGGATCGTGATGACATTAATCCGGTAGTAAAAATCCTCCCTGAATTGTTTTTCCTTGATCAACGGGGGAAGATCCCGATGGGTTGCCGTTACCAGCCTGAAATCCGAAGATACGGAATTACTTCCGCCCAGCCGCAAAAATCGTTTTTCTTCCAGCACGCGCAGCAAAACGACCTGCATTTTGGTCGATATTTCTCCGATTTCGTCTAAAAAAAGAGTCCCATTATCCGCCATTTCCAGGCGTCCACGCCTGGTTTTCATGGCACCGGTAAAAGCTCCTTTTTCATGACCGAACAGCTCGCTTTCGAGGAGAGACTCGGATAATGCGCCGCAATTCACCGCCACAAAGGGTCCGTAGGACCGTTGACTCCTTAAATGGATGGCCCTGGCAACGATATCCTTTCCAACACCCGTCCGCCGCATCTTCCTGCTGTTCGAGAAGCCTTTCTTTTAAGGCGATGTTTTCCCTTTGCAGCGTTTTTTGCATCATCACGCGCTCCATGAGCAGTGACAATTCATCCGGATCGAATGGCTTGCACAAATAGTCACTTGCCCCAAGCTTCATGGCTTCCACTGCTGTCTGGATCGAACCATGAGCAGTCATCATGACGACAGCCGCTTCCGGCTGTTTTTCCTTGATTCGAGACAAGAGTTCGATGCCGTCCATTCCAGGCATTTTGACATCCGCCAGGAAAATATCAATGTTGTTTCCCTGAATATATTCCAATGCTTCTTCGCCGGAAAAAGCGATTGCCACCTTATATCCGTCTTTGACGAACCAGGCCATGAGCGCTTCACAGATCGTTTCTTCATCGTCAACGACCATAATGTGAGTAGATGACTTCATGCTGCTGCTCCTTTTCTCCTATATCGCCGTTTTCGGAAGTTTCACGCGAAACGTGGCTCCCTTGCCAGGGGCGCTTTCTACTTCTATGGTGCCCTGATGTTCGTTAATGATGCCGTACACCATGGCCAACCCCAATCCTACCCCTTTTCCAGCGGTTTTTGTTGTAAAAAAAGGTTCGAAAATGTGCTGCAAATCTTCCGAATTGATTCCCTGGCCAATGTCCGTCAATTCAAGCCAGATAAAACCGGTTGTCTCGTCTTCTCCGCCTTTGATAAAAAGGCTTCCTCCGTTGGGCATGGCATCGATGGCGTTAAAAATCAGATTGAGCAGGCATTGCTGAATCTGACCATAATCCCCCCAGGCGGTAAACGGCGCGGAAGGCAGATCAACGGTGCATACAACATTGGCAAGTTCAAGCTGATGGCTGGTCAACTGCAGAATAGTGTTTATCATTTCAGAAAGATCAATGTAGTTGGCCTCGATATTATTCTGGCGGGCGAATGTCAGCAGATTTTTTACAATGCCCCCGCATCGAAGCGCTTCACGGAATGACAGTTCCAGGTAGCGCACAAGGTCCGGTGACTTATCCGGCAAATCCATTTCCTTGAGATAGGATAATACCAGTTTGGTAAACGTTACGATGCTGGTTATCGGATTGTTGATCTCATGGCAAACGGAAGCCACAAGCCTGCCCAGAGAGGTAAGACGGTCTTCCTTAACCACCCGGGCCAGATCCTTTTTAATGGATTCCGTTTCTTCCACGATTCTTTCCTTGAGTTCCTTTGTCATATCCCTTACGGTAATGACAAACTGCACCATCTCATTGAATCGATTGAAGATGGGATAAGACGTAATCTGACAAATCAGGGTGCTCCCATCGGAAAGAAGCAAATCACGAACTCTGCGAGCGGGCTTTCCGGTTTTAATGGTTTCCAGGACCGAACAACAGGCATCGCGATCAGAACAGGGCATCAGCGATTGATTCATCACCTCGTAGCAGAATTTACCGAGAATAGCGTTTCTTTCCAACCCACAGGTTACCAGATATGAATTATTGCTGTTAATGATGCGGTAATCCCGGTCAATGACAAGGACACCGTCCGGAGATGCCTCCAGCAAGGTTGAGGCAAAAGATGTAGCCACAGTGACCCCGGAACCCTCGTGACCGATCTGATCATAAAGGTGGCCGATATTTAATAACAACAGGGAGGATTTCATATCCAGAACGCCGATGGTGGCGGGTTTACGATCTGAGATATCGGTAAGAATGTCGTTATTACCCGTAAGCTCAAGAATAAGATCAAGATATCCCAGAGAAAATAAATCGGCATAATTTTCAAATACCTGAATCCCCGTATCACCGGCATATTTATTGCATGATGTTGACTTCGTCGTTGGAGCAATTGCCACCAGCCTGATCCGCAAACGTGAAAGCTTAATGGTATCAAGATCTCTCATGATGGATAAGCATTTCTCACCCGTGGCTACCACACCGACATTCAAGACAAGGCAGTATTCCGGTATGCTTGAGTCAACCATTCGTCACCTTTTAAAATTAACATATTTACCCGATAGGTTTGTTGCCTCTGGGCGTTGCCATGGACCGGCATATCATGCCTCTTCAGGTATAAAGAAAGGAATGATTTATCTGTTCCCCAAAATCCGTTATAATCAGAATTGCAAAAATCTGAAAAACCGCATCATATTTGGATCGGAACAAAAACTGAACATCGGGTTTTCAGTTATGACTGATTGATATAATACGGTTCTCCTTAGCAATCAGGCGTTGAAATTTGCGAAGGAGGGAGCGATTGGTCAACGTACTTTGGAAAAGTCTATTAAATAATATAATTTCATAATAAAAATATGAATTATATTCAAATAATAAAAACACAGTGCTGTGTCAAGGAGAAAATATCAGCTCAATCGCTCACCTGTAATCAATTTGCCTGAACTTATTGAGAAGTTACCTCCCTGCTTGATCCTGAACCATGCCGGATTTTCACTTCATATAAAAAGAACCCTTGACACAACGTCATCAGTTTTATAGGTTCAGCCGACACAATTTACAGCCTGTAAACCCTGCATAAAAACGAAAAACGGGACCCAAGATGAACAACTGCCATATTCAATTTGACCCAAGACGATGCATTGCCTGCAAGGCATGTGAAGTCCACTGCCAGGTGGCCCATCAGACTGCTTCCGATGTCAAAATGGGATTATTGATCACTGCGGAGCCGATTTGTGAGGAAGGAAAAATCAGTATCCTTTCCGCCTTCAGGGCTTGCTTTCACTGCGAGGAGCCCTGGTGCATGGCAGTCTGTCCGACGGATGCCATTAAAAAGCGAAAAGCGGATGGAATCGTTTTTGTGGAAGCCAAGTTGTGCGTCGGGTGCAAGGCCTGTATCGACGCCTGCCCCTGGCGGGTTCCGCAGTGGGATGAATCGAGCGGAAAGGTATTGAAATGCGACTACTGCCGGGACCGGATTGATGCGGACGAAAAGCCCGCGTGCGTGACGGCATGCACGGCCCACGCGCTGAGCTTTGGAGGCCCCAATACCGGAACGCGAAAAACCCGCCAGGACTATGCCAAGTCACTGCTTGAAAAAAAGCGGTGGTTATAAAGCGGCAAAACCTCGGAGCGGCCAGGCCGCTCCGGATTTACTTCTTTCAGGAAATATTATAGGGCTTGGCATCCATCTCGAACAGAATATCGGCATACCAGTCCTGCCGGGTCTTGAGCTGGATCAGAAGCTGATTCTTCTCAATGGCCAGGCCCACGTTGATCGCCAGGTATTCCTTCCACGTCAGGTGGTCCTTGTCCGGTTCAAATTCAAAGTCATAATACCACCGGAGCGCACCGACAATTTTTGAACCCACCGTCACGGGAAAACCGATGATGGCCTTGATGTTCTCCTTTAATGCCTCCTCGCGGTACTGAACACGGTCATCGGTGGCAACCTTGGATATGACAACCGGCTTTCCGGTGGTCACCTCGCCGATGCTCTGCGCAGCATACAGTGTCCCCTTGGACAGATAGCTCTCGCTCAGCCCGAAAGAGGCCACCCGCTCCAGCATCCCGTCCGACTGCTTGATCAGAAAAAGGGAACAGCCCCTGGAATTGCCTGAAAGGGTTGCGGTCTTGACCAGATTCATCATCGATTCGCTGACCTTGAACGGGGGCATTAAATGAATATTGGTGGTCGAGTTTTTGATTGCATCGAAATAAAACGACTTTCTCAGCGACAACCCCACCTGAAGCGCCATCATCTTGAGATATTCCATTTCTTCCCACGAAATATCCCGGATGCTGCCAAAATACAGCCGAAGCGTGCCGACCAGAATGTTTCCGACGGCGACCGGAATCCCGACGATACTTTTAATCCCCTCTTTCAATGCTTCCTGAGGATACTGCAGATTGGGGTCCGTGGCAACATCCCGAATCACGACCACGTTGCCGTGGAGCGTCTCGCCAATGCTTTTTTTCGGATTAACGTCTCCCTTCATCTTGTAGGCTTCGCTCAGACCATAGGCCTCGGAAACTCTCATGGTCTCATGCGTTCGGTCAAACAGCAGCAAAGAGGCGCCTTTTGCGCCAAAAACCTGGGATGCAACACGGACAACCGCTTCCTTGGTCTCTTGCAAATCGAGCGACCTGTGAATCTCCGAAAGCCCCTGAATAAACTGGTGGGAAATATCCTGCAAGGCCATACTGATGTTCTCCTTCATCTATCAAAATGATTAAACACATTGGGTGGTAACCTGAAAGTATCAGCAGCATCAGCTATATGCGCCTATCACAGTTCCCTTGACGAGTCAACAAACATCCAAGCAAACACGGTAAATTTGTTCTACCCTTTTCAAGCAAAGTGGGTTGATTTTTTTGACGGTAAAGTGATAATGTGCACTTCGTGGATGATGCTATTCTTGAGAGTTGTCCAGATTTTACTTAACCAGTTAAAATAGAACATCATTGAAGCTGGAACAAAATCACCCCGCACCGCTTCACGACAGCCTTGCAGGCGGGCATCATCCATGTTATACATAAAAAATATAAGGTTGGAGAGCCGATGGAAAGGATCGGAAGATCTGATGATGGATCTGACGCGGGTTGAGTTTGACGGTACGCAACGCAAGGTCGTTTTTCACGGCGACTGTTTTGAGATGCATGCCGTATGCAAGGCCATGTGCTGCCGCGAGTGGGAGGTGGTCATTTCCGCTGAAGAATATGCCTCCGGTTTATACGAAGCAGAAATCGTCTGCACATTAACCGACAAGGCATGTTCTAACGCATCTCTGCAATGCATCAACCGCTGGTATCGGGTGGACAAGCGCGAGGATAAAAGCTGCGTCTATCTGGAGGAGAATTCCTGCCGCATCTACGCCGAGCGCCCGCGCGTGTGCCGCGATTTTCTATGTAAAGGCGGCTGGCGGCTCGATTCGGTCTTTCCCGCCAATAGTGCGCCGCCCGATTGGAAACCTCCCACCCTTACCAAAGAGACCTTTGTGGAGCGCCTGACTGAAGATATGACATTTGTATTGCATCCTCTGCTCAAGGTGCATACCGTCTTTTATCTAAAACCGCGTAATGAAATTATTTTTATCAAGGAAATGGTCGGCGTGTGCGGAAAGTTCAACACAAGGGACAGTTTTGATTCCCCGCAAATGGACGATGCCCGGTTCATGGCACTGATCGGCCTGTTTGGCAGCAAAGAGCCGCTGGGGCGAATCTACCGGCATTATTGCGCCCAAAGTACATCTCTCCTTACTCTGAAGGAGTTCTACGAGATCGTCTGGCTGTTGAACAAGCACAACGTCGTGCTCGACAGCCGAAATTTTAAAGGGATGCTAGGCGGCATGGGCGGACTCGGTTGATGAAAAGGGTGGGTGGGGGTCCTGTAAAAGGATAAATGACCTACACAAAAAAGCTCAAGTCCCATGAAAGCCCCATGAATTCAAGAGCTGGCATGGCAAGCAGCCGCTGCTCTCGGAGTCGCATGATGGTTCACCATCGACCCTTGCTGAACATCGCCAAAGTCCGCTACGATTTGCCCTTACCGAGTATTTCCCGAGGCTCAGGGAACTGCGGGCGACCAACTCCGAGTATCTGAACCGCTGCGCCCTGTGCTTCCATTTGTGCTCTTTCCTATGAAAAAATTGGGACAGCCTCACTATTAAAAGGAGAAAAAATGAACCATTTTATAAAGCTGTTTATTGCCATTGCGATTGTAGGCGCTTTTTTAACCATGCCATTACTGACACCGATGCCTGCCTATGCAGACAAGCTGACTGACGCCATTGCAAAAACACCTGTTGGAACCGAAAAAGGCCAGATCGACCCCAAGGCCC
>JAPLJE010000116.1 GCA_026388755.1 Deltaproteobacteria bacterium
TAATCCTGGAGGAACGCAAATGACCGGACAGAAATTGAAAATACTGTTTTTATGCACCGGCAACACCTGCCGCAGTCAGATGGCCGAAGGACTGACGCGGCACCTGAAATCGGACATCATCGAGCCATATTCCGCGGGCGTGGACCCCGGCGTGATGAACACCCGTGCAGTTAAAAGCATGGCGGAAATCGGCATCGATATTTCAGGCGGCTTTCCAAAGACCATCGAGAGCTTGGGTCACATAACATTCGATTATGTGATTACGCTGTGTGACCACGCCAATGAGTCTTGCCCGCTGTTTCCGGGAAAAACCAAAAGACTCCACTGGGGCTTTGAAGATCCGCCCAAACTGGCCGAAAACGCCGCAACGGAAGATGAAGCCATGAGCCACTACCACCGGGTGCGCGATGAAATCAAGTCTCTTGTGGAAAAACTCCCGAATGTTCTGAACGATTGAACTATTTTATTCAAAGAAGAAATATTTACCTGAAAGGAGATTGTGATGGAAATCAAAGTACTGGGTCCCGGCTGCCCCAAATGTCACCAGACCGAAAAAATAGTTAAGGAAGCCATTGCCGAAGCCGGTGTATCAGCGGATGTGGAAAAAGTGACGGACATGATGAAAATCGCTGGTTATGGCGTGTTCGGCACCCCGGCAGTGGTTGTAAACGGTGAAGTCAAAAGCGTTGGCAAGATTCCCAAAAAAGATGAAATCAAAAAATGGCTGGCTGACGCACAATAAATGGAGGTAAATTATGTCTGGAGATTGCTGTTCATCGGATAACAATGTCATGATTCTGGCCTGTTCCGGAGGATCGAACGTGGGCCAGCTTTCCAACCGGGCTGCCGTGGAACTAACCCAGGAAGGTTTCGGGAAGATGTTCTGCCTGGCCGGCATCGGCGGAAACCTTTCCGGATTTATTCAGTCCGCCAAAGATGTTCCGGCAATGGTGGCCGTTGACGGCTGTGCCGTGGGCTGCGCCAAGGCGATTTTAGCAAACGCCCAGGTCCCCAATCCCAATTACCTGGTATTGACGGATCTGGGGATCGAAAAGAACAAGAATTTCAATCTGGACGCAGTGGATGTTCAGAAGGTCAAGGAAGCTGTCAAAAATCTGTTCGGCAGCGCAGCGTAATTTTATGTGATTGTCAGGAATTAACCATTAACAGGAAATATCATGAAAAACCATTACATGAAGACACAGGCTGGATCTGTTATCGTCGCTGGACTGCTTATTTTTCTTTTCAGTTTTCTGCAGACCCCGTTTTTTTTCGGCATGACCACATCTGCCGCTCAGGCGGCGGAAACCAAGGATATTCCGGCCAAGGGAATGGTCACCATGGTGGATCTGGGAGCCAAAAAATGCGTTCCCTGCAAAATGATGATGCCAGTCATGGAAAAAATCGAAAAAGCATATCAGGGAAAAGCCCTCATTCATTTCTATGATGTCTGGGAAGATCGGGAACCGGCCACACGGTTCGGCATTCGTGGCATTCCCACCCAGATTTTCTTCGACAAGGACGCCAAGGAAGTTTATAGGCATGTCGGATTTATGAGCGAAGAAGACATTGTCAGCCAGCTTACCAAAATGGGCGTGAAATAAGCCGGACACGGGAGAAATCATGATCGAAACTTTTTTTCTGACAGTGAACCAGTGGATGACCGGCGGCGCGTCCCTGGCCCTGCTGGGAGATGATCAGCGTGCTCTTCAGCCCCTGCCACCTGGCCTCCATTCCGCTGATGGTCGCCTACGTCGGGGGGCAGAATGAACGGCCCGGACCCCTGCAGGCCATGCGGTACGCGATTGTATTCACATCCGGCCTATTTATCAGCATTGCCGCGATCGGCATTATCTGTGCGATTTTGGGCCGCATGCTGGGAGATGTGGGCAATTACTGGCAGATCCTGGTGGGTCTGGTGCTGGTCTGGGTCAGTCTCGGCATGTTCGGGGTCAAAGGATGCTCCCTGAGCGGCGGTTTTCTCCACCGCTTGAAATTCAAGGGGCTCTGGGGCGCGCTGGGCCTTGGCGTGGCATACGGCACGCTTTCCGGCTCCTGCACCTTCGGCTTTATTGCACCGATTCTGGCCGTAATTACGGTTCAACAGCAGATTACTAGCGGAGTTCTGATGATCCTGCTGTTTGCCGTTGGGCACTGCA
>JAPLJE010000230.1 GCA_026388755.1 Deltaproteobacteria bacterium
GCCACATCATCCGTGGCCTTGGCCCAGATATCGACAACCTTGTTATACTTTTCACCCGGGGTAATCAGCCCTTCCGTGTATTGCTTTTCGATTTCCTTGACCCGTTCTTCGGCAAGTTTCAATATTTTTGCTTTTTCATCCGGAATAATCATGGCATCGATGGAAATGGAAAGACCGGCCTCTGTCGAATACCGGTAACCGATGTCTTTAATCCGGTCCGCCAGAATGACAGTGGATTTCGGTCCCAGGTTGCGGTAGGCATAATCGACCAGATCGCGAAGCGACTTTTTATCCATCACGTTGTTAACCACATCAAAGGGAATCTCCGGCATGCGGTCAATGACTTCAAAAACATGAAAGGCATCGTCAAAGCTCATAATCTCGCTGGTATCGCCGGGATTCAGCGAAAACAATGCGTCAACCTCTTCTTCGGTTGCCGGAAATACCCGCTTGAACTCCTCGCTTCTAAGGCGGCCGATCAGTCCCTTGTGCGCTTTGTCCGGATGCTGAGAATACCTTTGAACCAATGCCGTAAATGAAGCGCCGCCTGCAAGTTCTTCTTTTACCTGCAAGGCATCATCACGGGTTAGCGTCATGATGCGGCGAAGCACCATCACCGTATCCTTGGGCATGATTTCCCACAGCAGCATTCTGCCCACGGTTGACTTCATGCGTTTTCCATGAATACGCACCGTTATCCCGGCATGAAGAGCTGCAACTCCGGCGTCATAAGCCGAGCGAACTTCTTCGGGACCCGCGAACAACATGCCTTCGCCTTTGGCGCCCGCCACCTCGCGGGTCATATAGTAAATACCCAGAACGATGTCCTGGCTGGGAACGATAATGGGGCTTCCGTTTGCCGGAGAAAGGATGTTGTTGCTGGACAGCATGAGGATGCGGGCTTCAATCTGAGACTCGACCGAAAGGGGGATATGTACCGCCATCTGGTCACCGTCAAAGTCGGCATTGAATGCCGTGCACACGAGCGGATGCAGTTGAATCGCTTTTCCCTCAATCAAAATCGGCTCAAAAGCTTGAATTCCCAGCCGGTGGAGTGTGGGCGCACGGTTTAGCATCACCGGATATTCGCGCACCACTTCATCAAGGGTATCCCAAACCTGGGGATCTTCACTTTCGACCATTTTTTTGGCGCTTTTAACCGTTTGCACCAGCCCCTTTTGTTCCAGGCGGTAATAGACAAAGGGCTTAAAAAGCTCCAGGGCCATCTTTTTGGGAAGACCGCACTGGTGAAGCCGGAGATTCGGACCCACGGTAATAACCGTTCTGCCGGAATAATCCACGCGTTTGCCCAGCAAATTCTGACGAAACCGGCCCTGCTTTCCCTTCAGCGTGTCGCTGAGCGATTTCAGCGGACGTTTATTGGTTCCGGTTATGACCCTTCCATGCCGGCCATTGTCAAAAAGAACATCCACAGCCTCCTGGAGCATCCGCTTTTCATTTCGAATGATGATATCCGGTGCCCTCAGTTCGATCAGGCGTTTTAACCGGTTGTTCCGATTGATGACCCGGCGGTATAGATCGTTGAGATCGGAAGTGGCAAAACGGCCGCCTTCAAGTGGAACCAGAGGCCGCAGATCCGGCGGCAATACCGGGATGACATCCATGATCATCCAGGTGGGGTCGATGCCGGATCGTCTGAAGGCATCCACAATTTTCAACCGCTTGGCCATTTTTTGGCGTTTGGCGGATGAATTGCTGGTGCGGATTTCGACCCGCAGCTCCTTATAAATCGCCTGAAGGTCAATATCATCCAACAGCGTTTTTATGGCTTCGGCACCGATGCCTGCTTCAAATTTGGGGCCAAATGCTTCCAGGGCATCGCGGTATTTATCATCCGAAAGAAGCTGGCCGCGCACCAGGGTCGTTTCTTTCGGATCAAGGACAATATAACTATCGAAATACAGCACCTTTTCTAGGTTTTTGAGCGTCAGATCCAGAAGGTTACCGATTTTACTGGGAAGGCTTTTGAGAAACCAGATATGCGCCACGGGGCAGGCCAGTTCGATATGCGCCATGCGTTCCCGGCGGACTTTAGACTGTATGACCTCCACACCGCACTTTTCACAGATGACACCCCGGTGTTTCATCCGTTTGTATTTGCCGCAATTACATTCATAGTCTTTTGTCGGGCCAAATATTTTTGCGCAGAACAACCCATCGCGTTCGGGTTTAAAGGTTCGATAATTAATGGTTTCCGGCTTTTTTATTTCACCATGGGACCATTTCAGGATCTGCTCAGGAGATGCCAGGGCAATTCGTACACCTGTGTACCGTTTGGGATCCATGGGTTTTGCGAAAAAATCGTATAGCGTTTCCAAAAATTCTCTCCTTA
>JAPLJE010000192.1 GCA_026388755.1 Deltaproteobacteria bacterium
TGGTCCGAAACCACCCGCACCGTATCCCTTTCAGCACCCAGCCTCAGAATGGTCCGGACAAAATTCTGCCCCTGAAGGGCGTACAGCCAGGCAGTTCTTATAATAATGTGCCGGCTCAAGATTCTTTCCACCGCAGCCTCTCCCACGGCCTTACTTTTGCCATAAACGCTCTTTGGTGAAATCGGGTCTGTTTCCAGATAAGGCGATCGCTTGATTCCGTCAAACACAAAGTCGGTTGAAACGTGAATCAGGGGAATTTCTACCTCAGAGCAGACATGGGCGAGAATGGCAGGCCCCAGACTGTTGACTTTATATGCCAGCATGTCCTGCGACTCGGCCATATCCACCTGGGTATAAGCCGCGCAATTGATAACCAGGGATGCGCCGGCATCCCGGATAGCCGCCCGAACCGGATCGGGGCTGGTAATATCCACCTCCGGCAGATCCACGGGAAATGCCAAAAACCCTCTGCCCGGACCCTGGCGCATCAGTTCTGTCCCAAGCTGTCCTTTTGCGCCGGTGATTAAAATATTCATCGGGTTACCTCCCGGGCAGTTGATGCGACAATAGCGCCGAAAGACAGGGAAGCCGTTTATCCTTGTCTGAAATGATGGGATCTGTTATGGGCCATTCGATGCCGATGGCCGGATCAGACCAGAGAATGCCACCTTCATCCGCCTGCACATACAAATCCGAACATTTGTACAGAAACAGGGCGGTTTCGCTGAGCACACAGAAGCCATGGGCAAAGCCTTCAGGAACGAACAACTGCCGTTTGGTTTCGCTGGACAGATGCACGCCTGCCCACTGCCCGAATGTGGGAGACCCTTTTCGGATATCCACGGCCACATCAAAAATTTCACCGGAAACAACCTGAACCAGCTTGGCCTGGGGCCGGTTGATCTGAAAGTGAAGCCCCCTTAAGGTGCCTTTGACGGAAAAGGAAAGGTTGTCCTGAATAAACGCCTGCGAAATACCGGCCTTCCGGTACCGGTCCTGATGATAGGTTTCCATGAAAAAGCCGCGTTTATCCGCATACACGTCGGGTTCAACAACAAGCACTTCTTTTAAGGATGTTGGGATGACATTCATAAATATTCCTTCTGCGATGAATCAATTGGACTCCGGATGTGTTCTTTATCACAATCGCAGGCCAGCTAACAAGTTGATTGTGGCCTAAAGGCGTAATGCCGAAAGTTCTTTGGCGTGATAAGAGCTTCGGACAAACGGTCCGCTGGCAACCTGTGAAAACCCCATGGTCAGTGCTTCAATTTTCCATTCGTCAAATTCATCCGGTGGAATAAACCGCTCAACGGGCAACTGTTTTGAAGACGGCTGCAGATACTGGCCAAGGGTCAATATCTGACAGCCGGCATGCCGCAGGTCTTTCAAGGCTTGTCTAACCTCATCGGGCGTTTCTCCCATTCCCAACATCAGCCCGGACTTGGTTTGTATCAGCAATCCGGTTATCCCCGCCTGTTGAATCAGTGACAGGGAGCGCAGGTAAATGGCCTCCGGTCGTACCTTCGGATACAGCCGCGGAA
>JAPLJE010000829.1 GCA_026388755.1 Deltaproteobacteria bacterium
CCAGCAGAATTCTGCCGATGCCTTTTCGAAACTAAATCAGACCCAGGGGTTTTCGATTATTATTTTTATTCTGGGCGGTATCGGGATTGTGATCATGGCCTTCATTCTGTCCGGAAGAATGGTCAATCGCATCTCGGTTACCGACAGTGAAAAGGAAATGCTGAATCAGCAGGTCATTGAAACCGGCAAGCTGGCCTCGGTCGGAGAGCTTGCCGCCGGAATCGCCCATGAAATCAACAATCCGGTTGCCATTATGGTGGAAGAGGCCGGATGGATTCAGGATCTGCTGGAAGAGGAGGAATTCCAGGCCAGCGAAAACTTCGCTGAATTCAAACGGGCGCTGATTCAGATCAAGACCCAGGGAACCCGCTGCAAGGACATTACCTATAAACTTCTCAGTTTTGCCCGAAGAACAGATTCCCGGATTCTGGATGTCCAGATCAATGACCTGATTGGGGATCTGGTATCCTTATCGGATCAGAGGGGAAAATACAATATGGTGGAAATCCACAGCCAGCTGGCCGAGCATCTGCCGCTGCTGCGGCTGTCAGTTTCGGAGCTTCAACAGGTATTTCTGAACCTGATCAACAATGCCATCGACGCCATGGAAAGAAAAGGCGGCAAATTGTTCATTTACACCAGACAGGAAGATCGGTACGTGGTTGTGGAAATGACCGATACCGGCTCCGGCATTTCCGAAGCCGATTTGCCGAGAATATTCGAT
The DNA here is from genome assembly GCA_026388755.1 of Deltaproteobacteria bacterium. Classification (GTDB taxonomy): domain Bacteria; phylum Desulfobacterota; class Desulfobacteria; order Desulfobacterales; family Desulfatirhabdiaceae; genus RAAP-1. The sequence goes on from JAPLJE010000829.1 coordinate 725, forward strand.
CCGTTTTTTACCACCAAGCCCGTGGGTAAGGGCACCGGGCTCGGGCTGGCCATCTGCTATGGCATCATCAAAAAAATGGGCGGAGAAATCAAGGTTCGCAGCACGTTGAACGTGGGCACGACATTTACCGTTTCCCTGCCGATACCGGAAGAACCTCTGACCCCTGAACCTCCGATTGATTCGAAAAGGGGGATGATGGATCATGATAACCCATTATAATTCTGGTCTGGATGTTACCGATACCGTATTACCATGAAGGAGAAAGCGCATGAGTCTGGCCAATATACTTTTAGTCGATGATGAAGTGCCATTTTTGGAAACCATGACCAAGCGCCTGAAAAAGCGCGGATTTGATATTCTCTCCGCACATACCGGACTGGATGCTCTGGAGCAGCTTTCCAGACACCGCGGCATCGATGCGGTGATTCTGGATGTCAAAATGCCGGGAATGGACGGTATTCAGACCCTGGAGGAAATCAAACGCAGATTTCCCATCACCGAGGTCATCATGTTAACCGGCCATGCCACCGTCGAGTCTGCTATTGAGGGCATGAAGCTGGGCGCTTTCGATTACCTGATGAAGCCCTGTGACATGGAACAACTGGTTTCCAAGGTCGAAGCCGCTGCCCAGCGGCGGCGATCGCATGAAGAAAAAATCATCCAGGCGCGGATGAAGGAAATTACATCCCGGTAGGCTTAAGGAGAACCGTCATGGCCGAGAAGGATCACACCGGAAATGCTTCGGCCCGGCTGCTTCTGGTGGACGATGAGCAGGGGTTTGTCAATGTTCTTGCCAAGAGAATCGGAAAACGCCATATCCAGGTCCGCAAGGCCTGCAGCGGATTTGAAGCCATTCAAATCCTGCGAGAGGAAAGATTTGATGTCGCGGTGCTGGATCTTAAAATGCAAGACATGGATGGTATCGAGGTGCTGAAAATATTTAAAAAAATGGCTCCAAATCTTCAGGTAATAATGTTGACCGGACACGGCAGCGAGATTGCCGCCCGCGAAGGCATGGAATACGGGGCAATGGATTACCTGACCCAAGTTCCGCCCGACATTTCCCTGTCGATCCCCGAATCGCTCGATTCATACACGGAACGAGCCTTTCAGATGACCAGCGTGCTGGACGACATCCTGCACCAGCAACCACCGCCGCCGCACCTGTAGCCCTGAGAATAGGATCCAGGAGCGACGGGCTGG
>JAPLJE010000458.1 GCA_026388755.1 Deltaproteobacteria bacterium
ATTTTCTCTAGTCATTACCGTGGCCATTCTTTTATCCGGATTCGTATCACTGAGCCTCACCCCCATGCTGTGCAGCCTTTTTTTAAGACCCAAAAAGGAAATGCATCACGGTCGGGTATATATGGTTACGGAGTCCTTTTTCAACGGCATGCTCTGGCTTTACGAAAAAACCCTCAAGGGTGCGCTCCGATTTCACTGGCTTACATTTCTGATTTCGGTGGTTGTTCTGATTGCGACCGTATATTTATTCGGCATCAGTCCCAAAGGGTTTTTGCCAAGTGAGGATATTGGGCAGATCATGGGGTTTACCGAGGCTTCCCAGGATATCTCCTTTGATTCAATGGTACGTCATCAGTCCGCTCTGCACGAAATTCTGGCTGCGGAACCGGCCATTGAAACCTATATGTCTTCCGTGGGTGCGGGAGGGCCCAATGCAGCCGGCAATTCCGGGAGATTTTTCATGCGCCTTAAACCCAGGAATGAGCGAAAAGAAAGCGCGGATGAGCTGATTCAAAAGCTCAGACCCAAATTGGCAAAAGTGCCTGGAATTCAAGCGTTTTTGATGAATCCGCCCGCCATCAGCATCGGCGGAAGAGCAACCAAAGGTCTGTATCAATATACATTGCAAGGGCCGGATACGGCCGAATTGTATCGCTTTGCGGTGATTCTTGAGAAAAAGATGAAAGAAATGGCCAGCATCCAGGATATTAACAGCGATCTTCAGATGAACAACCCGGAAATACGCATTGATATCAACCGGGATAAGGCATCTGCCCTGGGAATTACGGCAAATCAAATTGAAAATGCCCTTCAAAACGCTTATAGCTCGAACCAGGTGTCAACCATTTACGCACCGACCGACAGCTATCAGGTGATTATGGAACTGCTTCCCCGGTACCAGAGAGAGCCGTCCGCGCTTTCGCTGCTGTACATCCGGTCCGCCGGCGGGAATCTGGTTCCCCTCGATACGGTAGCAACGTTAACATCGGGTGTGGGACCGCTTTCGGTCAATCATTCCGGACAGTTTCCGTCTGTCACCATTTCATTTAATCTCAAACCCGAGGTCTCTTTGGGAGATGCGGTTTCTGAAGTCGAAACGTTTACGCGCTCCTTGCTTCCGGCAACGATCAGCGGCAATTTTCAGGGAACAGCCCAGGCTTTTCAGGCATCTTTCAAGGGAATGGTGGGCCTGCTGGTCATGGCCATCCTGGTCATCTACATCGTTCTGGGGATTTTGTATGAAAGCTTCATTCATCCGCTGACAATTCTATCCGGACTGCCTTCCGCGGGATTCGGCGCGCTCTTGACCCTTTATATTTTTAAGGTTGATCTCAGCCTGTATGCATTTGTCGGGATTATCATGCTGATCGGGATCGTGAAGAGAAACGCCATCATGATGATTGACTTTGCGCTGGAGGCGGAGCGCAAGGAAAACAAAAGTCCCCGGGATGCGATTGTTGAGGGATGTCTGGTCCGTTTCAGGCCTATCATGATGACCACCATGGCCGCCATCATGGGCACGCTGCCCATTGCGATCGGCTTTGGGGCCGGCGCCGAATCCCGTCGGCCGCTCGGGCTTGCCGTGGTTGGCGGGCTGGTCTTTTCTCAGCTTTTGACCCTTTACATCACCCCTGTTTATTATATTTACCTGGATACGCTGAAGAACAAGATTCAATCATTTTTCCCCGGCCGCGTCCGTGAAGCGATGTAGGGATTTTGGCTACATATTTCAGCAATGATTGCGGCCAGTTTATGGCGCGTATCCATGAATCGCATGTCCTTGAAACCCGGTTTCCAGGTCAGACTGGAAAGATCATCGGAAACCACCAGAATTGCGGAAAACTCAACGCCTAGAAATGCCGATACCGTAAACAGGGCGGACAGCTCCATTTCAACCGCGAGAGCCCCTTGGTTCTGAAAATGCGCCACTTTTTCGGGCGTTTCACGGAAAATGGCATCCGTTGTCCAGATGGCGCCTTCATGAAATGGCAGGGCGCTTGATTGCAGGGCCGATTTAATGCCGCACGTCAGGGCTTCCGAAGGGTTCGAACTTGCAATGGGTTTTGAGGAATAAGCTTGAGAGGTGCCTTCGTCAATCCAGGCCAGGGTGGGAACGAGAATATCGCCGATTGAAACGGTTGCTGAAATGGCGCCGCACCAGCCCAGAAAGATGACCTGTTTGGCGCCCCATGCAGCCAGGGTTTCCAGAATCATCACGCTATATGGCGCGCCCATGAAGGGGCCTGAAAGAAAGACCCCGTCATCCCGGATATGAAGCTGGCTCATGTAAAGGGATCTGCGGTGCCTGTTTTCCAGTTGCAGCGCTGCGCTTAAAGCGGGCAGATCGGTCCGCGTTGCGCCCATCACCCCCAGCGGACCTATCCGGGGAGAGTTGGGCGTAACAATGGGCTGGACAATGCCTGTCATTATTCCGGACTGACTCTTGAGGTCATGTCCGCCTTAATCTCATCTATCATCTCATAAAGCCACAGCACATCTTCCATGGTCAGACGTCCGGCCTTGACCGGCGTTCGCTGACCGCCTTCTTTTTTGTTCAGAATGCGGGGCCCGATCTGAAGTTTGGGCTGCCCTTTGTCATATTGATTGATTGAAATAATCAGGCCGGTTTCTTCACATTTCCAGGCCTTCAGAACTTTGTCTTTATCAGGATCAAACGCCATCTAAACTTCCTCCACCTAAATCACATTTATCATAACCATCTATTAAAAATCGAAGTGCAAAATACGAAATTCGAAACAAATCTCATGTTCCCTTTCAACCGGATATTTTGGTAAAATCCGCAATGGCATCAAACAAAGAGCCGATCCGGTCCAGAAGAGCAAAATCTCCCTGGTCCAGATGACGGCTTACCCGCTTTTTTACCGTCTGATAGGCATCGTACAGGGCTGATTCGCTGGGATCCTGAAACAGGGAAACATTGATCCTGGGCGAAAACTGGCCAAGAGATTTTTCGGCCGCTTTCTTGACGATGTTGGCCATCCGTTTGAAGGCAATGGCAAGCGGTTCAAAATCCGGCGCTTTCTTGAAGCCTTCAATGGCGCGAACCCGATTCCACACATTGGGAATGTGGTCTGATGAAGCGCTGAGAACCGCGGCAATACTGTCTTTGGCAAAGCCCTGTTCCGCCATTAAAAAAGACATGCGGCTCTGAAAAAACGCCTGAACCGAAACCGAGGTATTCCGGCTATGGTCGGCATCGAACTGATCATAGATTTTCAGGCTGGTTTCAAGGACTTTGGCCAGTGAAAACGAAAAATTCCGATCCAGCATGATCTGAATCACGCCGATAGCCTGTCTGCGGAGGGCATAAGGATCGGATGCGCCGGTTGGGGAAAGACCGACGCTGAAGCATCCGCACAGACTGTCCACTT
>JAPLJE010000837.1 GCA_026388755.1 Deltaproteobacteria bacterium
ACAAGTTCACCTGGCTGATGATCCGCTTTATCGCCGTAATGGTTCCGGCTGTCTTCCTGATCAACGGGCTGAGCAAGCACAACTGGCTGGAAGCTTTCCTGTTTGCCATGGCGGTGGCTGTCGGGCTGACCCCCGAGATGTTGCCCATGATCGTGACCGTCAACCTGTCCAAAGGCGCCCTGGCAATGGCCCGAAAGAAAGTGATCGTCAAACGCCTGAACGCCATCCAGAACTTCGGGGCAATGGATGTGCTGTGCACCGACAAGACCGGCACCCTCACCCAAGGCAAGATCGTGCTCGAAAAACACCTGGACGTGCATGGCGATCCCAGCGAGAAGGTGCTTCATTACGGCTACCTGAACAGCTACCATCATACCGGGCTGAAGAATCTGCTCGATGAAGCGATACTCGACCATGAGGAGTTAGAAGAGCACCTGAAAGCGAAAGAAAAGTACCGCAAGATTGACGAGATCCCCTTCGACTTTGTGCGCCGCCGGATGTCGGTGATCGTGGAAGATGAGACCGGATTGAACACGCTGATCTGTAAAGGCGCGGTGGATGAAGTGCTGAGCCTGTGCACCCGGGTGGAACTCCTAGGGGAGCTGCTTGCTGTTCAGCCCGAACACGACGCCAAAAGACGGCAGATAGCGGATGACCTGAACGGTCAGGGTTTCCGGGTAATCGCTCTGGCGTATAAAGAAATGCCAGGCTCCTCTGATGAGCCTGTTTACGCGGTCAAGGATGAGTCGGAGCTGATCCTGCTGGGTTTTCTGGCCTTCCTCGACCCGCCCAAGGACACGGCCGTAGATGCCTTGAAGCGGCTTCACAGCCTGAATGTGGGCGTCAAGGTCCTGACCGGTGACAATGAGATCATCACCGCCTACATCTGCAAGGAAGTGGGCATGCCGGTGGAGCATCTCTTGCTCGGCTCCCAAATCGAGGCGATGTCCGAGACGGAATTGGCCGAGGCCGCCGTTACGACCAGTGTCTTTGCCAGACTGGCCCCGGCACAAAAGGAACACATCATCCGCGCGCTCCAGAGCAAGGGCCATGTGTTGGGGTTTATGGGCGACGGCATCAACGACGCCCCGGCTTTAAAGGCCGCCGATGTGGGTATCTCGGTGGACAGCGCGGTGGACATCGCCAAGGAGTCATCCGATATCATCCTGCTGGAAAACAGCCTGATGGTACTGGAGCAGGGCGTGATGGAAGGCCGGCGGGTGTTCGGCAACATTATCAAGTACATCAAGATGGCGGCCAGCTCGAACTTCGGCAACATGTTCAGTGTCGTGGGGGCCAGCGCGTTTCTGCCCTTCCTCCCAATGCTGCCGATTCAGGTGCTGACCAACAACCTCCTGTATGATTTTTCGCAGACCACCATCCCTACCGACGAGGTGGATGCGGACTGGCTGACCAAGCCTCGTCAGTGGTCGATTGACAAGCTCATGCGTTTTATTTTGTTTATCGGGCCGATCAGTTCGATCTTCGATTACATGACGTTCTTCATGATGCTGTATGTTTTCGACTGCTGGCACAATCCGGCCCTGTTTCACACCGGGTGGTTCGTTGAGTCTCTCTTCACTCAGACGTTAATCATTCATGTCATTCGTACCAACAAGATCCCGTTTATCCAAAGTCGGGCCAGTTGGCCGCTTATCCTCACTTCCTTAATAATCGTCGCGTTCGGCGCCTGGCTGACGGTTTCGCCCCTGGCGGACACGCTCGGGTTTGTCCCGCTCCCGTCGCTTTACTGGTTGTATCTGGCCATCATGCTGCTGTGCTATGCGATTCTGACACAGTTGGTGAAGGTCTGGTTCATTCGCAAGTTTGGTGAATGATGGCGGTGGCAAGGAGAATGCATTCATTTTCACCAAAGTTTATTACAAAAAGCGAGTCGGTTTTGCAGGTATTGAGCTGTCCGGAAGTCTCATTGACATCCTGCAAATTATAAAAATGCATGGCACGTTATTGCAGAAATAATAGGAATATAAAAATGCCGTCAAATGTTAATAAAGGACCACTGGAAAGATTAACGGACAAGCTCCGTTCCCTCATGGGCCAGCATGATCCCCAGAATATAAAAGGCGCTTTGCCCCCTAAGGCTCAATTCAGCATCTGGTATGCCATGGCGGCTATACTGATATTTACTTATCTGCAACAATACTATCTGTCTGCAAAAGTGGAGACGATTCCCTACAGCCAATTGAAACAGCACATCGCCGAAGGCAAGGTGGTCAAATTGACCATTGGCCCGGATAATATCAACGGAACGTTGGCAGGAAAGCCGGAGCAGGAGTTTACGACGGTCCGGGTGGATGATTCCGGTCTGGTGAAGGAGCTGGATGAACGAAAAGTCAGATATTCCGGTCGTTATGAAAATAAATTCCTGAGCAGCCTTCTCTCCTGGATTATCCCCTTTGGCATTTTTTTTCTGATCTGGCGATTTGCCATGAAAAAGATGGGGCCGGGGATGGGGGTCATGTCTTTCAGCAAGAGCAAAGCCAAGATCTTCGCCGAGAGCGAGACAAAGGTCACTTTCATGGATGTCGCCGGTATCGATGAGGCGAAAGATGAGCTTCGGGAAGTGGTTGAATTTTTAAGCACTCCGGAAAAAGCGCAGAAACT
>JAPLJE010000507.1 GCA_026388755.1 Deltaproteobacteria bacterium
AGGTGAGTCTGCACCCCTGGGTTGTCAGAATTTCGGCAACCTCACGGACCTGGTCGATATTGTCCCGTGTAAATGTATAAACAAAGACGGCTCTGGGGTCGCCTTTATAGTTCTCTATCTGCCTGACCAGCATGTTTCTGGCGTTGCGGATCGCCATGCTGGTTTCATCGTTACCCCAGACAGAGATATGGATTCTATAGTTTATGGATGCGGGAATGAATTTTAATCCGTTGGTGGCAATGGCTCCCAGCGGCATTTCCTGAAAACAGACCTCGCACAGATCGGGAACCAGAGAGGGTTCGGCGCCTGCCAGAACAACATAGGTAATTCCTCTTGTTTTTTCCGCCTGCATGAGCCTGCGCCAATCATCGGGATGCCTGTTTTCACTGACAAACTGCTTGTCTCCTTCATAATAATAGCAACCATCGCACTTGATATTGCAGCGGTTGGTCATGTCATAGGTGGACTCCCGCAGAAAGAAATATTTGCGAACCTTTTCCCATCGTTTGCGAATCACAGGATCCGACAGGATATCCGAAAATTTCCAAATCTTGTCAGGACTGCCGTTCTCTGCAGGAATGCTTTTTGAAACACCCATTCACCGTCTCCAAATCTAACCGACTGCTGCTTGAGATTTCTCTTTTAATCTATTGTCGATATATTCTGATATCAAGCGAATATTGACTAATTTGGGATAATCATCCTCATCGATGCGAATCCCGTATTCATCCCGCAGTACCAGCGCCACGGTCGCCAGATCCATGCTGTCAATTCCCACTTCATCCACCAGATCAATATCAGGATCAAATGTTTCCGGCGTCACATCTTCCAGCTTGAGTTCCTCGATCATTACCTGGGCAACATGCAATATGATTTCTTCAATATTCGTTCCTGGGGGCATCCTCATCCTTCTCCTTTAATTATTCAACCTTCATCAATCCGCTGCAGGCCAGTTCCGTATCGATCATGATTCGAAACGCATACGCCCCGGCCTGGCCTTTCTGGGGGGTTATCATAACATGCAAGTGATCGTCGGGCCGGATCATCTGTTTGAATCTCACCCGGCTGATATGGGTAATCTTCATATCCGGGCTGCCGAAGTGACGAATGGCATCAAATACCATTCCCAGTTGCGCAATTCCCGGAAGTATCGGTTGTCCCGGAAAATGCCCGCTGAACCAGGGTGAGTCCGGAGGCGCCTGAATCTCTGCAACAACCTGCTCTGAATCCGATTTTTCAATATTATTTAACTTGTACCACATTGACTGCCTTGCAAAAAGTCAAATTTCAACGGACAGACATGATTTTCATACCTGGGGGCGGTATTCTCTCCATGTCATCAGCGCTTATTGAATTAATAATTCCCACAGCGGTCCGGTGTGTCCGCGTTTATGCAACCTGGATTATGCAGCCTGGAAACAATATCGGCAGTTTTTTCTCCCCCGGAACCGATGATCCAGTTCGGATGGCCCTCGGCCCGCGCTTTCACCATCCGGATAATTTGATCCGTGCCAATAGCCGGGGACTGATAAAAAACCGGTTCCAGAAGGCTCTGGGACCGGGTAATCTGGCCTTCCTTAATGGCGATATCATATAGCTTCGTATAGGGGTAGATGCGCATGCCGCAGAAAAAAAAGAAAACCGATTTGTTGAGAAGGTGAATGCCGGAAAGTGTTTCTTCCAGGGTGTCGGCGTTCTCTCCCGGTCCACCCATCAGAAAATAATGTGCAACGTGCAACCCCGCGTCAATTGCGGATTGATGCGCGGCAAACACATGGCGGCTCTGATATGGCTTGCGGTAAGACATCAGGATGGGATTTGACAAGGATTCGGTTCCGAATTCGACGTGGGTTAGCCCGGCGTCGTGCAGTATTCTAAAATAATCATCCGGCATCTTGGTCGGCGTGAAAAAGGCGCCCCAGGGTATGGAAACACCGGCATCTATAAAAGCTTGCGCCACGTTAAGGGTATGCACATAGTCTGTATTAAAGGTTGAATCGGTAATAAAAAAATACTTGGCTCCGGCCGCCTGAAGCTGAAGCGCGGTATCCGCCACTTCCGCAGGGTCTATCAAGCGCTGCGAGGAGCCTTCGATATGGGGGTACGTGCAATAAATACAGTTTAAACTACACCCCCGTTTGGTTTGCAGGTTCAACATGCCGCCATGTTTCAAATAAAATTCAAAACGGGAATGATCATTATAAAAATTTCGATGGAATTCTCCGTTCCAGGGCAAAGGAACCGCTTTAGGGTGGTGGCCGGTAATCACGCCGGGAATTGCAGTGACATCTTTCTTATTTT
>JAPLJE010000461.1 GCA_026388755.1 Deltaproteobacteria bacterium
GGTTTTGCACCGCATTTCAACCTGTTTATCGATATCCCAGTCCAGCATGAATGGCTTCATGTTGGAGATAGTAAGGATCGGACAGGTCTCGGACATGCCGTAAGCGGTCGTCAGGCCGATGCCCAGAGACAACGCAGCCTTGCAAAGGCCCTTGGGAAGGGCTGATCCGCCGATGATGACTTTCCATTTGGAAAGATCAAACTGCTTTACTGCCGGACTGCTGACCAGCATGTGCATAATGGTGGGAACACAGTGTGAAAAAGTGACTTTTTCCGTTGCAATCAGCTTGAGCAGCACAGCCGGTTCATATTTGCCCGGATAAACCTGCTTGGTTCCCAAAAGCGTGCACAGATAAGGAATGCCCCAGGCATGGACATGGAACATCGGGGTCAGGGGCATATACACATCACCGGAATTCAGGTTGATCTGGGATTTGTAAATGCAGATACCGGACATGAGTCCGTAAGTGTGAAGGACAATCTGACGATGGCTGTAGTAAACCCCTTTTGGCATTCCCGTAGTACCCGTGGTATAAAAAGTGGTGGCCATGGCGTCTTCGTCAAAATCCGGGAAATCATAATCCGTGCTGCACGCGGAAAGCAGGGCTTCATATTCGCCCGAAAGACCAATGGATGATTGCAGTACCGGACCAGTATCTGTCAGGAGGACAAATTTCTTGACGGTCTTGATCTGATCCTTGATGGCTTCCAGCATGGGAAGAAAATCGGAATTGACCAGAATAATATCGTCTTCCGCATGATTGATGGTGTATGCAAGCTGCTCCGGCGACAACCGGATGTTAATGGTGTGAAGAACCGCCCCCATCATGGGAATGGCAAAGAAACATTCCAGATATCGGTGGCTGTCCCAATCCATAACCGCTACGGTATTTCCAGGCGTAACCCCCAATTTTTCCATCATATTGGCCAGTTGTGATACCCTGCAATTCAGGGCTTCATAATTATAGCGCATCTTGTCCCGATAGATGATTTCCTGTTTGGGTGCATATACCAGGGGCATGCGAAGGATGTTTTTTATCAGCAGGGGATAGGCATAGGCAGACGGGGTTCGTTCAATCTTTCTGATGGGCATGTTTCCTCCTTCAACAATAGAAATTTAAATTAACAGATTAATAATATTAATAAAACATGACTTGCAAACAGGCTTTTCATTCAGTGGCAGATCATTAGCTCATATCCGGTGTTTGTCACAATAAAAATTGATCTCCATATAATCCACAATGCTTTGCCAGCGCAAAGAAGCACGAAAGTATTATTCACCTCTGTGGAAAAAAGATCCGGGGGATTTTCACGTTCACAAATCAACTGATTCATTGACGATCTGACGGTAGATCTCCTCCTGTTCATCCAAAATCTCGCGAAGTACATCAAGGGTTGTCATGGGATTCATGATCACACAACGAAAAACAACGGTATCCTGCCCCGGGTATTGATGAACTCTCAGGGTGGTTCGGGATACAAAGCTCTTTCCAGCTTCTCGCTGGAGTTGTTGGACTTTTCGATTAATGGAGTTAAGCTGTTTGTTGATACCGGATGCTTCTTCGGCAGGTCCCTGTTCAAGCAGGAACCTGCCAAGAGATCTTTTGGCAGGTGGAAAAAGTCTATAGGTGAGGATGTTTAGTTCAGGCGGCGTAATCAACTCAAAAAGTGGCCTGCCTTGAATTTCCTCTGCAAATAACCGAGCAATTTCGATGCCATGTTCGATCAGCAAGGCATACCCCTGAGTACCCATGATCTTCAGGGTGCTGTCGAGAATCAGCGAACTGGCTTCACGTGATCCGGACAAGGATTTTCTTCCTAGATCCACAGACCCCGGTCGGTTGACATAACCAGCATGATATTCGATGGCATCCAGTTTCATTGGATCTTTGAAATACACCATTCCACATGTCATGGGCATGTAAAACTGCTTGTGGCCATCTATGGTCACGCTGTCTGCCTGTTCGATTCCGGCAAGTAAATGCCGATATTTATCCGACATCAGAGTGGGACCTCCCCAAGCCGCGTCCACGTGAAAGTGAATGCGGTGTTCGGCGCAGATTGCCGCCAGCTGTACAAGAGGGTCAACAGATCCGGTCTCCGTGGTTCCGGCAATTCCCACAACAGCCAGAATTCGGGTTTTTTCGCTGCTATCTTGAAGCTCAGCGATTTTTTGTCTCAGGCAATTTAGATCCATCCGGTTTTGCGCATCGACATCAACCGCAATCACGTTCCGATTTCCAATTCCCAGAACTCCGCCGGCTTTTTTAAGGGAATAATGACCCAATCTGGATACCAGCACAACCAGTCGTTCAATTCCATACGCTTGGTAGGCAGCCGAAAGCCCTTCTTTCTCAACCCCATCAAAACGATCTCTGTCAGTCAGTAATGAATTGCGAGCAACCCAAAGTGCCGTGATATTAGCCAGAGTTCCGTCTTCAATAAAACACCCCAGCGAGGTTTGAGGATTCTGTACGTGCTCCAGATAGAACGCCTCGTTTTGCTGGTATATCAGGCGGTGAATCTTGGCCAACACCTGTTTTTCAATAACGGAGACCACTTTTGAAGTCTCTAGCTTGATGACATTCTGATTCAGCGCCGCAATAATCGTTTTGAGGTGAACCATAAAAAAAGGAAGGGCCGAAGTCATGTGACCCACAAAATATGGAGAGGCTACGTTCACCGCATGGGGGGCTATATCTTCAATCAGGTCGGTAATCACATCGGCTAATTTTTTTTCTGGGTGCCTGCTGATTGTTGTACTGATAAAGCGTTCCGACAGTTCCTTCAAACTGATTTCCTGGGTAACACCGACATGCCGGGTTAAAAATTCATGAAGACCGAACAGAATCTTTTCCATGTACTTCAGCAGTGTCAACCGCGCGGCATCACTTTCCGGCCGGATAAAGATTCGCATCAGGGAATCTTGGTCAGCAACCAGTTGCGTGGGCCTATGTCTGGAAACCGGACGCGTTGAGAGATTACAAGAAGTCATAAAGCATAGCCTCATAAAACGTCAAAGACAATTTGATCATAATCTTATTGATTTTATCATCAGGATTATTATAGGAATCATTTAACAATAAATTCGTAAATGTGCTAACCTTATCGCAAGCAATCAGGAGACTTTCATGGAAATCATTAAATCTGGAAAAGAAAACAATGCACTAATTATCAAGATAAACGGAAGAATGGACGCAGTAACAGCTCCAGAATTTGAAAAAGCATTAGACGCATGGATTGATGAGAGTGAAAAACACTTTGTTGTGGACCTAAGTTCTCTGGAGTACATCAGCAGTGCCGGCCTTAGGAGCATTCTGGTTATCGCAAAAAAATTAAAAGCCCTTAATGGAAAGATTATTCTGGCAGCTATGGAGGAATCTGTAAACGAGGTTTTCGAGATTTCAGGGTTTAATTCCATTATTCCCATTCATGACACGGTGCAGGCCGCGATCCGTAAGTTATAACCAATCTTTCTCCGTCATTATAACGGACCAAATCCAAAATTTGTAACATCCAACTGGAATTTTCGGGATCTTCCATGTCCAGTATTAAACTACCAGCCAAAATAGAAAACATGGAGCTATTGGTTCAGTTTATTTCTGATATTGCCAGAAAAGTTGGCTTTCCCGGTAAACGCGTGAAGGAAATTGAGCTGGCCACTGAAGAGGCACTTGTAAACATCATCAATTACGCCTATCCGGATCATTCCGGCGATATCAAAGTAACCTGCACTCAGGATCCATCCAAAGCATTAATCATTAAAATCGAAGACACCGGCATCGCTTTTGATATCATGTCGTTAAAAGATCCTGATATTTCCGCCAGCATCTCAGACCGAGAAGTTGGGGGCCTTGGTGTTTTTCTGATCCGGAAATTAATGGACAAGGTCCAGTACCATCGTAAAAATAAAAAAAACATTCTCAAATTAGTTGTTCATATCGCCACGAAATAATCCTCGGAAGACTGACCACATAGAAAATGAATAACGCGTTCCGTGTATTCCAGACATACAAAAATAAGCTCTAAGTCAATTAAGGATATTATGAGAATTGTAACCCGATCTGATTTCGACAGCGTGGTCTGCGCTGTCCTGCTCTATGAAGCTTTAAATATTCACGAGCCAGTCAAATGGGTTGAGCCCAGTGATATCCAAAAAGGCCTCGTGGATATTCATCAAGGCGATATTATTGCCAATCTTCCATTCGCTCCAGGCTGTTCCATGTGGTTTGATCACCATTTTTCCAATCAGGGAGTGCAATCATTCACAGGCATTTTTCGAATAGCGCCTTCTGCTGCAAGAATCATTTTTGACCATTACCGCGATAAGTTTCAACGGGATTATTCGGAACTGGTTCAGGCGGCAGATAAAATTGATTCAGCGGATCTGACCCAGGAAGAGGTGCTAAACCCGGAACGCCATCCTTATATTCTTCTTTCCATGACCATCGGCAGTCAAATCAACTCCGATGAACCTTACTGGAACCATCTGGTTGATCTTCTAAGAATCCTACCAATCCATAAAGTCATGGAAGATAAGGCGGTGAAAGCCCATTGTGAGGCAGTTATCAAAGAAAATATCGCGTATCAAACCCACCTCAAAAAACACACCCAATGCCTTGGCCATGTTGCAGTAACAGACTTTCGCACCTTAACTCCGCCCCCTGCCGGAAACCGGTTCATGGTCTATTCCCTGTTTCCCGAATGCTCGGTTCAGGTAAAAATTCGCCTCGATTCCAATCGTCCCGACATGGTCATGGTCAGCGTGGGCCACAGCATTTTTAACCAGACCTGCAAGGTCAACGTCGGCCAGCTACTGACGAATTTTGAAGGCGGCGGCCATAAAGCCGCAGGAGCATGCCGTTTTCACATTTCCAAGGCAGATCAGTATATCCCTCAAATTCTGGATGCCCTCGTGCAAAATTCAGATCACCTGTCAGCAAATAATGGAAAAAATGGTCCGACCTTCTCAAATTCCGCATATTAAAGAAGTTGCCGAATCTTATCCTGATATTTGCCAATAACCAGCCGAACATTACCCAGTGTGGTCTCCCGATTTACCACAAGCCCCAGGAAATAGAATTTGGCCACCAGTCGGCATACCATCCAGGCATTACTAGCCTGAACAATTGTTTCTTCAAGCTCTCCTGCCCCTTTGATGTCCTTGATGGATTTATCCAATAATCCTAATATCATTGAAGACCTAGCAGCAAATGCATCTGGTGGAACTAGAGATGGGTTGTGTTCGGCAATTACAATCCCATCCATATCCATAAGCGCAATTATCATTACGCCGATCATCTCTGATGCCATATTCTTTAAAAGATCCGTGATCAGGTTCAAAGTTTGAATGCCGGCGCTGCGATGATTACGATTCGGCAAGCAAGGCTCAATAACCTCGTTGCTTACCGGGGACAGCAATACGGCTGGGCCCGGACATTCAGGAGTGATCCAATCTGGTTCAACAGCCGTCTGATTTTCTGGAGATGGCAAAAGATTGCTGTCTGAATTTAATGAAACAAGTTTTTCTTCAGTTGATTCATCAACAACGCTTGAATTTTTTTCGTGAAGTTTCTCGTCTTTCCGACGCGCTGCTTCCATCAGGATATTCATCAACTCGCAGTTAATGCGCTTGGTGATTTTATGAACAGGAAGATTTTTGAATGAAAGTCTGACCCGATTCCACATGACCATCTCAATGGCAGCCTCTTCTCCGACCAGGGTACCGCAAACGGCATCATGCAACTGACCCTGCTGAAAAAAATATAAACCTTTTTTTTTGGGGCCTCGAACTTCAAAAAGACAGGTTTTTTCTTCCATTTCAATAAGCTGGAGAAAACTTCCCACAGAGATCCCGGTTATGGTTCCACTCTGAGAACTCCGCAGTAATCCTTCTTCAATGCTTTGTAGAAGTTCATTAAAATTAATCGGTTTTTCCAAAAAACTGATAATTCCAATGGATTCAAACTGTCCTTCAATTTCTCCAGCCTCATAAGCGCTCATAACAATGGCGGGAATAGAGGGAAAATTTGAGTTCATATAGACCAGGAGTTCAAATCCGCCCATTTCCGGCATTCGAATATCGGTCACCACCAGATCAATCGGATTGGACTTCAGAATACCAATTGCTTTTTTTCCATTTTCTGCCGTAAAGATATTAAATCGGTCCTTATAAGGCTCAAATCCAGCCTTTATGCTGAGAAGTGAAGATGTTTCATCATCAACAATCAGGACATTTTTCATGAGTTGTATTGCTCCAAAGAAGGTCGAAATATTTCAAAAAAACAAATTTCTCTTTACCGGCCAAAATAGAAAACATGGCATCTTAAAACGCGTTCAATTTCAGATCTGTCATCCTTCAGTAGACGTAAAAATGCAAAACTGCGGCGGTGTGGAGAGGTGTTTTTTTACAAAACACATTTCAGCAGTTCGAATGACTGCGGATTTGTATTTTTCTGGAAAACCCGAAGGCAGTTTGATCTGAATATCAATTCTTTCAACCATATGAGTGGCAGCATTCCGAATAAAACTGAGAATCAGAAAAAGATCTGCTGTATCAATCTGACGTTCTTTGCAAAAAGAAGAGACATAAATCCCAGCACAAGTTCCAATAGATGCCAGAAACAGGTCAAACGGCTCTGGCGCGGTATTCTCCCCGCCTTCAGCAATAGGTTGATCCGTATGAACCGTAAACCCTTTGTAAGTTGAATCCACTTTTTTGTTGCCAGGGAACGTGATCATCATATCCATCTTCAGATCTCCTATCGAGTTTGAATGAACGTAATGGGGGTTAAATGAAACCCGATTCACGTGTTTCTTATGCTTTTTACTGTAATAAATCAATAATGAACATTGATGCTACATCACCAGCACCGCCAGCAGTCCATAACGAATCAGTTTGCCGACGAATACCAGCAGCAAAAAAGCGCCAAAATGGATGCGGAGCAGTCCGCCAGCCAGACAGAGCGGATCCCCCACAATGGGAAGCCATGAAAACAACAGGGACCATACGCCAAACTTCGCGTAGAACATTTCAGCGCGTTTTCGTGAAAACTCATCAAATCGGAGCAGTTTCTGAATCACCCAGGCGCTGCCATAAATACCAATCCCATAAGTTGTGCAGGCCCCCAGGGTATTGCCCGCTGTAGCCGTGGACACGGAAAGAACAGGATCAAATCCTTTTATAACCATTACGACCAGAAGCCATTCTGAGCCTATGGGAATAGTGGTGGAAGCCAGAAAGCTTAATAAAAACAAAAAATCATAACCATAATGAGTTAAAAATGCCATCATCAAAACAGATACCCTAATGCGGTTCAAGCGATATATCGAAAATTAATCTCAGCCCGCTGGCTCCTGACGACTTTCATATAAACGTCTATTGACCCAATTTGCCTTCTACTATAAATTATAATGATGGATGATAATGAAGTCGTCAACAGTGAAAGGCCATAATGTGACACGTTTTTATATTTTTATCTTAAGAGTCATTCTGGGAGCGGCATTTGCGGTGATCCTTATCCGTATGTTCTATCCCCAAGCCCAGATGATTTATACAGTGGGACTTTGGGGGTTTCTGGTAGGTATGGCCTATGTTTTTGAATATTTCAGAGCAAGGAAGTAAAGACGTATTGCCCGGAAAATCATGCTGAAGGAGCAACACACAATTGAAACAGATCATTCTTGGAACAGCAGGGCATATTGATCATGGGAAAACCAGCCTGATCAAGGCGTTGACCGGTATCAACACAGACAGATTAAAAGAAGAACAACTCAGGGGCATTACGATTGAACTGGGGTTTGCATCAATGGATCTTCCCAGTGGCCAACACATTGGCATTGTGGATGTCCCCGGACATGAAAAATTCGTCAAAACCATGGTGGCCGGGGCCACCGGCATTGATATGGTTGTCATGGTGATTGCCGCAGATGAGGGGATTATGCCTCAGACCCGCGAACACATGGAAATCTGCACCCTCCTTAACATTCAGCACGGGCTGATTGTTCTGACCAAAAGGGATATGGTGGATGAAGAATGGCTCGAACTGGTCACAGAAGATGTCCGGTCTTTTGCCACGGGATCCTTTCTGGAAGACTGCCCCATCCTGCCGGTTTCTTCCACGACCGGCCAAGGCATTCCTGAACTGATACAGGCGATTGAAGCCTTGAGCGCCTCAATTCCAGAACGTTCGTCAACAAATCTATTCAGGCTTCCCGTAGACCGGGTCTTCACCATGAAGGGATTTGGAACGGTCATTACCGGCACGCTGATATCAGGAATGATTCGCGTGGGGGACCCGGTCATGATTTACCCTTCCGGTGTCACCTCCAAAGTCAGGGGAATTCAGGTTCACAATGCCAGCGTGGAGCACGCGGTTTCGGGAATGCGAACTGCCATCAATTTCCAAGGGCTTGAAAAAGCATCTATTAACCGCGGTGATGTACTATCCAGCCCGAATGCGCTGACATCAAGCTTCATGGTGGATGTCGGACTCCATTTATTAAAAAGTAATAAAAAACCCGTAAAAAATCGAACACGAATAAGGTTCCACACCGGAACCAGCGAAGTTTTGGGGAATCTGATCCTTCTGGATAGTGAAGAGCTTTCTCCGGGCAGCTCTATTGCGGCTCAGCTTCGACTCGATGCCCCAGTTGCCGTGGTGAAAGACGACCGGTTTGTGATTCGAAGCTATTCACCGGTTCGCACCATCGGCGGCGGCGGCATTCTCAATCCAATTCCTCAAAAGCACAAGCGCTTCAAGCCCGAAGTTTTTTCAGGCATCCAGAAGCTGGGCGATCTCTCTTCTGAAGAAGTAATCACGTATCATGCTGAAGACGCCGGTTATCAGGGCATCAGTTTTTCCGATCTTCGAATCATGACCAATATCTCGGATAAAAAACTGGATGGATCCATTCAGCGGCTGCTGTCGGATAAGGTGCTTCTGATGATTGACAGAGAACAACGCACTTTCATTCATCGGACCTGCTTCGAACAACTAACATCCGAAGCCTGTGGCCTGCTGAATGCTTTTAATAAATTCAACCCGCTTAAACCTGGAATGCCCAAAGAAGAGTTAAAATCCAGATTGCCGCCCCAGATCAGCTCCAAGCTTTTTACCCTGATGATTCAACAGATGGTCAAATCCGGTCAGGTGGTTCAGGAAGAAAACATGGTCCGCCTGTCAACCCATACGGTTTCCCTGGGCCAGGATCAGACGGATGTCCGCAAGAAAATCCTGGATGCCTACCAGCAGAATGGCCTTACCCCTCCCTATTTCAAGGAATTCTGTAAAACTCAGAACTTGGATGAAACAAAATCAAAAGAAGTCCTTCATGTCCTGGTTGACGAAGGCCTGATCGTCAGAATAAAAGACGATCTTTATTTTCACCAGGAAGCCATCCATATGATCAAAAAAAGGCTGGTCGAGTTCCTGAACGTCAATGGTGAAATCACGACGCCCCAGTTCAAGGATATGACTGGCGCATCCCGAAAATTTGTGATACCGATCATCGAATATTTTGATGCACGAAATGTGACTATTCGCGTCGGAGATATTCGAAAACTCAGGAATGGATAAAAGGAGAAATCATGGAAGCATTTAAAAAATTTGCCACGCAGCGGATTGTGACCGGCTTGCTGTTAACGGTAGCCGTCTTATGGATTACTGGAACCGTACTGGGGCTTCTCGGCAAGTCCGATCCGCCCGTTACTGTCCTGCCACTGGAACAGTCTGCCGCTGTCCAAATCCCTTCTCCCCAGAAGTCCGAAACCTCGCACACTCAAGCCGCCGGAGAAAACCCAAAAACCAATTCCACAGGACTGCCACCCAGCCCATCCCTTGCAAAGGAATCTAAATCTCAGCCAGACACCCAGCTGAACGAATCCGGTACCAATGCAGGCAAACCGGTTCAGGCTGCTGCACCTGCTCCTGCAAAGCCAGCAGGAGGGCACTCGCCTGCTGGTGATAAACCTGCCGCGACCTCTCATGCCTTGGATCCATCTAAAGCCTTGCCTAAAAAGACCCCGGGCGTTGCATTTGTTACGGCCGCCATCAAGCCCCTATCCTATGAATTGAATGATCGTTTCTGGGGATGGCGACCCAATGATATTTTAAACTTCACCGATAATGTTAATAATTTTCAGCTCGGCGTTCTTGAAGTGACACGAAGGACCACCGTTGTTCTGACGGAGCGTCTTTCAAGGACCGGAAGCGTGGAATCCCTGAATAAGAATCTGGAACGCGCCATGGACTGGCTGATGACCAAACCCGAACGCTACTGGTTTCCTTCACCTGAATCCCGCTATGAGGATGCACTGGCCGAACTTGCCGCATATAAAAACAATCTTGAAAAAGGCGACGCTGTTTTTTATTCCCGCGCCGATACCCTGCTGCCACTTCTTGCCGT
>JAPLJE010000279.1 GCA_026388755.1 Deltaproteobacteria bacterium
GGGAATTGTTGGCCAACGGCCTGAATTCGTTCCAGTACCTTGGGGATCGGCAAATCCAGTTCCGAAGGGTGATTGAACACGTAGAGCATTTCATGATCTCCGAAAATCCGGTTAATGTGGATGTATCCTTTTTCAAAGACCGTCATTTCAACGCCGGTAAAGATGATCAGCCGGGTTCGGAGGTGGGGAATTGCCGCATAGCAATCCGGCCGAAGCAGGTAATCGTGGTCGGTCAGTGCAATGAAATCAAACCCCAGGGCTTCGTAAATAGCTACGGCTTCCTGGATGGTCAGCCTGCCATCCGAGCAGGTGGTATGAACGTGCAGTGCGCCCTTTAAATGCATATTACCCGGCTGATGCCGCCAACAATAAAGTCAACGGCATCTTTGCCGATGGTTTTCAGTTCGCCGGACCTGTCCTGCCAGATCAGATAGTGATATGCCAGCCGCTCAAACATGCCCATGATACTGACAGCCATGACTTCAGCGGAAACCTCACTGGGAAAGTCAGCCTTCATGTTCTGACTGAGACGGATCAAGGCATTCTGGACATCGGCAATGAGCCGGTCAAATATTAGCTTGCGATGGTCTTCAACCAGGCTGCTCTGGCCAACGGATTCCCTGAAGATAATGGCGATGCGTTCCGGGTGTTTGGGGCAAAATTCCTCAAAAAAAATCTTCCCGGCCCGTCTGAATCCATCCAGGCTGACATCTGCCTTTCTAAACTCAGCGCCGAGCATGTCCCTGAGTTCAAATCCGATTTCATCCAGAAGCTGTATCAGAAGATCTTCCTTGTTCTTAAAATAAAAATAAACAGTTCCAACCGAAACTTCGGACAGGTCGGCGATGCGTTCCATGCTGGTCTTGTGATAGCCCTCGCTGGCAAACAGAGTTTCGGAGGCACGCAATATGGTCTGGTAGCGCAGCTCTCGCTCCCGTTGTCGCCGCTGAGCGCTTCTTGAAATGGTTTCGGTTTGTTCGGGTTGTGTCATAAAAGTGTTTGTTTCCTCTCTTTTTGATAAACAGCCATAATTGTTTCGATCACAACGGAGCAGTTGTTTTGCGCAAAGACGTTAAACGTTGACGGCAATTCATTTGGTTGTACTTTGATCTTCGTGCTGCTGGCTTCTGACTCCTTTTATATAACCTACCGATATCCCAGAGCCGCATCGCCGATTTTTACACGGGAAATTTCAGTCGATGTCCCGGCGATCTGACCATATTTGGCGCACCGATAGGCGACTTCAGAGGGATTTCCGGAAATAAAACCCGAGCCTGCCAGGATCTGAAGGCTATATCCGGACACTTTTTCCGCAGCTTCGGTGCAGAATACCTTGGCGCACCACATCAGGGATTCTGCGTCTTTCAGGCTTGTCTCCAGGGTCCAGGCCGTCCGATACGCAAAAAGCTGAGAAGTCTGCAGAAGGGTCAGCATTTCTGAAAGCTTGAAGGCCACTTCCTGATAGGCAATAATCGGCTTTCCACCACTTCGGTGAATTTTGGCATAATCCCTGGCAGATTCAAACGCAGCCCTCATCAGGCCCAGAGATGCGCCCAGAAGAATTTGATTCTCCCAGAGCCGAAGGGTATCCAGAACGCTACGATCTTCAAAGGGGCCAATGACTTGATCCTTTGATATCAGGCAGTTGTTCAGCGAAATACGCGAAATGGCCGCTCCTTCGTATCCCAGCGTGCTGAAGGGTTCACCAGTTGCAAGGCCACTGGTTCCTTGTTCAATAATAAACAGAGCAAGCTGGCCATTCATCATTCCGACTACCGCAACCCCGTCAGCAACAGGACCATTGACCACGTAGGTTTTGTCTCCGGTAATGTTCAGAAAATCTCCATCCTGAGTTCCTGTGGTTTTCAGCGGATCATTGTCCACATTCAGACATTCTTCGGAAAGGGCCATAGCGCCCAGAAACTGGCCGTTCATCAGGGGCGTCAGCCATCGATCTTTCTGCTCGTTGTTACCCCACGTGGCGACAATGCTGCCAAAAAGACGTGTGCTCATTTCAACGGACAGATAAAGGGATGGGGATAGAGTGGCCAAGGTTTCCATTGCGCCCATCAGGGAGGTTCCTCCAAATCCTTCGGGATTATCCAGCCCAAGTTTCAGGTATGGGGTTTTCCCCAGAATCGCCAAGGCATCTTTAACCTGGGAAATGTCTTGAGCCTCAAGATTTTTCCCTTCAGCATATCCCTTCATTCTGTCCTGGATATCTTTAAACAGGGCCTGTTCGGCGAAAGAAAAATCAAAATCCATATTATTGTCCCCTTTTTAGCAATTTATTCGTGTTTCAGGCAATAGTCCTCAGGAAATGAATTCCCTTTTCATTTTACACGAAGTAATCTGTCAGGTTTCGTCTTTTCTTCGCATTGTTGCTTCCTTGCGTGAGTTGGTTCTTGCCGTTCGCCCGAAGAGTCAACTCAATGGTATAGACTCGATGCCCGCTGTTTATCTTTTACATCAATTTGGAAATGATCATTTTTTGTATTTCAGAGGTGCCGCCGCCGATGGGCGCAAGCCGACTGTCTCTGAAAATCCGCTCGACATCAAATTCGTGCGTGTAGCCATATCCGCCATGAAGCACCACCGCGTCATTGGTTGGCCCCAGACTCCAGTCGCCGACAAAGAGTTTAGCGACAGCCGCCTCCAGATGATTGAGAGGCCTTCCCTGATCCTTGCACCAAGCAATCCTGTAGACCAAAGTGCGGGCAGCCTCACCAAAGATGCGGATATCCGCCAGTTTATGCTTGATTGCCTGAAACTGTGCAATAGGCCTTCCAAACTGAACCCTGCCCTTGGCGTATTGGGAACATTTTTTCAAAAGGTAAGTCGCAGAGCCGACAAACGGCGCCAGCAGGGCGCTTCGATCCCATTCCACTGTCTGCATGGCCATTAAAAATCCTTCACCTTCGTTTCCCAGAAGATTTTCGGCCGGTATTTCGCAGTTATTAAATACCAGCTCGGATGTGTGAGAGGTTCTTACCCCCATTTTAATCAAGGGCGGCCCGGCAGTAAATCCTGTCGTCCCCTTTTCCACAATGAAGGCCGAGATGCCGGCATGTTGAAGCTCGGGCTGGGTTTTTGCGTAAACCACGGCCACATCAGCAATGGGGCCATTGGTGATCCACATTTTAACACCATTCAGCACATACTTGTCCCCGCGTTTTTCCGCGGTGGTTCTTAAGGACGCCACATCAGATCCGGCATCCGGTTCAGAAACTCCCATGCAGCCGATCCACTCGCCACTGGCCAATCTGGGGATGTATTTCTTTCGCTGGATTTCCGTGGAATGACGGAAAATGGTGTCTGCACACAGAAAGGAATGTGCGCCATAAGCTAGCGTTAATCCCCCATCAACGCCAGCCTCCCCCAGGGCTTCGCCTGCAAGAACAGTGGTTACGACATCGGCGCCGCCGCCGCCAAGCTCTTCGGGAAAATGAAGGCCGAGTATTCCAAAATCGCCCATTTTCCGAAATGACTCAAAATCAAATTCTCCTTTAAGATCATGTTCCTGGACCCTGGGAACGATTTCTTTTCTGGCAAAATTAACCACTTCCTTTTTGAACAGGAGTTGTTCTCTGGTAAATGCAAAATCCATATATGCCCTCCGGTAAGGTGATATGAAAGCCGTTTTATTCGATAGATTGATTTGAATCTTGTGACTTGAAATGACGAAACTTTTTGGGAAACAAGCAACATCATGCTTCGTTGGCCTGGCCAAGCACGGAAAAAACACAACGTAAAAGATGAAGAAAATTATAAATACGAATTGTATTTAATATTTGAATTACAAAATATGTGAGTCTTTGAAAAATGTCAAGCCTTATTAGAATAGTATTATAAATATGAATTAAATTCAATACTCGAATTCTAAAGCATACTGTCAGAATACACAAGCGCAAATCCTTTTGTCCGATTGATAAAATGCAGCGTAGTGATAAATATTTTAAATAGTATTAGTGAGTTAAAATATTATGCCTGATGATGACAAGGCGTATTTTTATGAATAATGTTTGGATCTATCGCTTCACCGCATTATCTCCACAATGCTCCACTCTATTATTCAGATGACTTGATTATTAACAACATCGAATTATTAGATATGCTGAATATAATTTTTCTTGACACTTTAATAAAAATGTAATTGTATGATTTTCGTGGAGTAAAGTGGAGGAAAAAGGATGTTCCGGGGAAGCAGCTTTCATACCATTGATGGAAAGGGCAGAATTATTGTTCCGGCTAGATTTCGGGATATGATTCAGGCCAGTGGAAGTGACTCGATGATGATTTCAGGAATGGATCTCGGGCTGGTGGCCTATACCCTTCCGGAATGGCATAAAATTGAAACCCGGATTTTGTCTCTGGTTGAAAAAAGCGAGAGCATGCGAAGATTCCGAAGGGTGTTTATCGGCGGCGCTTATGAATGTCTTTGTGACAAACAGGAGAGGATTTTGATTCCTCCCAGTCTGCGGCAATACGCTGGACTGGATAAGGAAATCGTTGTGGTCGGTGTTCTTGACCACTTTGAAATCTGGTCGCGGGAAACCTGGGACAACGAGAATCTGAAGATGGAGGCGGATATGAAAAAGGAGGATGTCAGAAACGAGATTGCAAGATTAGGACTTTAATCATGCCTTACCATCATATTCCGGCAATGCCTCGGGAAGTGGCATATTACCTAAACTGCCAACCGGGAAAAATTTATGTGGACTGCACTCTGGGCGGATGCGGTCACGCCAGGGGGATTTGTGAAAAAATGATTCCCGGTGGCATGCTGATTGGCATTGATCAGGATGCGGATGCCATTGAAAATGCTGAAGTCGCTTTAAAGGATTATCTTCAGCAGGTGCATTTGATTCATGGCAATTTTGCTCAAACAGCGGATTATCTGTCTCAGTTAAACATCGATGCTGTGGATGGGATGCTTCTGGATCTGGGGTTGTCCTTTCATCAGATTGCACAAAGCGGCAGGGGATTCAGTTTTAAAGTGGATGAACCCCTGGATATGCGAATGGATGTGCGATCCGATACGACAGCAGCAGCATTGCTACATCGGCTCGATGAAGCAGATCTTGCAGATCTTTTTTTCCGTTATGGAGAAGAGCGTCATTCACGGGCAATTGCCCGGAAAATCGTTGAAATTCGGAAACGCCAGACCATTTCCACCAGCCGTCAGCTCGCGCAGATCGTTAGCGGGGCCGTGCCGCCATTTGCACGCTATAAATCAAAAATTCATCCGGCTACGCGGGTGTTTATGGCGCTTCGCATCGCCGTAAATAATGAAATTGAAAGACTTGAGGAATTTTTGAAACAGGCCCCAGATCTGCTGAATCCAGGTGGAAGGCTCTGTGTGCTGTCATTTCATTCTCTAGAAGATCGAATGGTCAAACAGCACATGCGTGAGTTGCAATCCAAATGCACTTGCCCTTCGGACTTTCCCCGTTGCGTATGCAACAAAATTCCTATAGCCCGCCTGCTGACATCAAAAGCGGTGCGGCCCACTGAAAACGAAATTCAGCAAAACCCCATGGCCAGAAGTACGAGGCTTCGAGCCATGGAAAAGCTATGAGATGCATCGCACGGAACAGCGTTTTTCTCGGAATCTGCAAGAGGCACTGAAATGACGACTCCCGATTCCCCAAAAAAACGGAAATCAAATCTACTGGGAATCTGGATTGTTCTTCTGGTTCTGTTTATCACCGAATTTCTCTTTTATGCCTGGTGCCGGGTGCAATGCACCCGTTTGGGATATGAAATGACAAAGGATGTTGAAGCCAATCGAAAACAGATGGTTCTGCAAAACAGTTTGGTGCTCGAGCTTGCGCGACTGAAATCTCCTGAGCGAATTTCTGCGTTTGCCCGGCAGCAACTGAAACTGGAACCTCCGTCACACGAACAGATGGTGGTGCTGCCATGAAAACAGATGAAAGCAAAATGCTGAGGTTTCGAATCCGGATTTTGGGATCCATTATGTATGCCCTGTTCTTTCTGATGGCCGGAAAGGCCACGTGTTATCAGGTTTTTCAAAGCGAATGGCTGGCAGATAAAGCGATGGATCAGTATGAAAAAGTGGATGTGTTTTCCGGAAGACGGGGAGATATCTTTGATGCCAGCAATCGAAAGATGGCGGTAAGCATTGATGTGGTTTCCGTGGGGGCGCATCCGAAAAAAATCAGAGATGTCGGATGTTTTACATATAAATCGGAGGGAGTTGATCAATAACCTCTATTCAACCAAACCGTTTGTATGGATAAAACGGCAGATCACGCCCAAAGAATCCAAACTGCTGGCGGATTTAAATATTCCGGGCATTGTTTTGAAACCGGAATACAGCCGGTTTTATCCGAACAAATTCCTTGGCGCCCAGGTGGTTGGGTTTTGCGGTATGGACGGAAGAGGCATCGAAGGGGTTGAATATTTTTACAATGCCGAGCTTCAAGGAACCGAGGATCGGGTTAAGGTTCTCAAAGACGCTCTGGGCCGAAGATTTGAATCTGAAAAAAACACGGTCTCGGATTCCAATGGGCACAACCTTGTTCTGACCATTGACGGTGCTGTTCAATACATTACCGAAAAGGCGCTGGAAGAAGCCGTGGTGGGGTTTTCTGGAAAGTCCGGCATGGCAATTGTCATGAATCCCAGAACCGGCGGTATTTTGGCTCTTGCCCATTATCCATCCTACAATCCGAATACTTTCCGGGAATATCCCAAGCGTGAACTGAGAAGCCGTGCACTGACCGATCCTTTTGAACCTGGGTCCACCATGAAAATTTTCAGTGTTGCTGCTGCAATCGAGTCTGGAATCTGCAAGCCGACCACCATATTTAACTGCGAAAACGGGGCGTTCCATGTTGGAACCAATGTGGTTCATGATACGCATTCTTATGGAATGCTGACAGTACAGGAAATCATCAAGTATTCCAGCAATATTGGGGCTATTAAAGTCGGACAGGCGGTGGGGGCGGAAATCCTTTATAAAAATCTACGAAATTTTGGGTTTGGAGAAAAAACAGGTATCGACTGTGCTGGCGAAACCGCAGGCGTTCTGGCGCCCTATGCCAAGTGGCGGAAAATCGATGCCGGTACCATTGCGTTTGGCCAGGGGATATCGGTTTCAGCGATTCAGTTGATCATGGCCACATCCGCCATAGCCAATGGCGGAATCCTGATGAAACCCCACCTGGTGCAGGCTGTCACCGATGCCAATGGTCAGGTTATCAAAAAAATTGAACCGACTCCGGTGCGTCGGGCGATTTCTTCAGAAACTGCACGAACCGTTCGGCAAATGATGAAGGAAGTGATCACTACCGGAGGAACCGGTGTAAATGCGGCGCTGGAAGGCTATACGGTTTGCGGGAAGACCGGAACGGCCCAGAAAATCGAAAATGGGATGTATGCCAGGGGAAAATATGTTTCCTCGTTTATCGGCTTTGTTCCTGCGGATCACCCGGAAGCTGTTATTTTGGTTATTGTGGATGAGCCGCAAAAAAGGTATTATGGCGGAACCGTGGCAGCTCCGGCGTTTAAGCGAATTGCGCTGGAAACGCTGGGGTATTTTAATATTTCCCCACAAACCATCCCAAACCGTTTAACGGTTTCGCTGGAAAAAGAAGGCAAAGGTTGAAACTTTCAAAATTACTGGAATCCATTACCCCGCAGCAAGTGCGGGGGATATCTTTATCTTCCGATCATGAGTCCATTTCCGTTCCCTGTACGTTGCCGATTCATTTAAATCCTGATCCTGAAATCAGTTCGCTTCATTTCAATTCCCGCGAAGTGCAGCCCGGGGGGCTGTTTGTTGCAATTCCCGGGCTCAAATTAGATGGTCATGAATATATTGATTCCGCGATATCTCAAGGCGCAATGGCAGTCATCAGTCAGAAACAACTTGTCAAAACTGTCTGGAATATTGAAGTTGAAAACAGCCGAAAAGCCCTCGCGATTCTGTCCAGTCAGTTTTATGGCAATCCTTCCGAAAAGCTGAAAATTATTGGTATTACCGGCACGAACGGCAAAACCACAACCGCGTTTTTAATTGAGGAAATCCTGGTGCAGGCCGGTCTTTCGGTTGGGGTGATCGGCACATTGAATTGCCGGTATGGTGGAAAAGTCTTTGATCTTTCCATGACCACTCCGGAATCCCTGGATCTCCACCGTATCCTGGCGGATATGTTGGCGGGCGGGGTTTCTCATGTGGTGATGGAAGTCTCTTCTCATGCGATTTTTCTGAATCGGATTGACGCGTGCTGGATGGATGTTGCGGTCTTTACGAATTTGACACAGGATCATCTGGATTTCCATGGCAACATGGAAGATTATTGGCAATGCAAGAAGAAGCTTTTCACCGAACATCTGGCCAAAGGTCCCAAAAAAAACAAGGCCATTGCCGTTATTAACTGTAATGATCCCCAAGGAAAACGCTTGTTCAAAGAATTGCCTTCGGCCCTGAGTGTCGGCTTTGACGACCGCTGCCACTTGTGGCCCGAAATTATCCGGAAGGATCAGACTGGAATGGAAGGCGTTATTTCGACTCCTGCGGGCATGTTTAAATTTGAAACACCGCTGATCGGTCTATATAACATTGAAAATATACTTTGTGCTGCTGGTGCCTGCCTGGCTCTGGGCCTGCCCCTGAACACCATTCGATCCGGAATTGAATCTGTTGAATTTGTTCCCGGAAGGCTTCAATCCATTCCAAATAGTGTGGATCGGTTTGTTTATGTGGATTTTGCGCACACTCCGGACGCATTGGAAAATGTGCTTCAAACCTTGCAAACCCTAACAACGGATAGAATTATATGTGTGTTTGGCTGCGGTGGGGACAGGGACAGGGAAAAAAGGCCTATCATGGGTCAGATTGCTGCGAGTCTGGCAAATATCTGCATCATCACCTCGGATAATCCACGGTTCGAAGATCCGATGACCATAATTGAGGATATTCTGGCAGGTGTTCTAAAGCAGGGCCTGCCGCCCTATAATCTCAGTGATGACATCAAAACGTCGTCGGCCAGGGGCTATGTCGTGGAGCCGGACCGTTCCCAGGCCATTGAAATGGCCATTCGCATATCCCAGCACTGGGACATGATTCTGATTGCCGGAAAAGGGCATGAAACCTATCAGATCATTGGAAATCAGACAGTTCCCTTTGACGATCGGCTTATTGCCAGAAACGCCTTGGAGTTGTTAGAAAAACCGAGGCTTCAGGAATATCATTGAAAAAGAAGCTGATCTGAAGTTCAAGTAGGTCAGGAATCATCGTCATTTTTTTCGATCGCGGGTTGCTGATCGAAAATTCGAGAAGTTGTGAACGGGTGTTTTTCAACACTCCCGAATGCCATGGCTGGCGCAGGATATTTTTCATGCAGTGGACAACAGACGACATTCTGGTGGCAACCGCCGGGGAATGGATATGCGGGAACCGAAATGTCCAATTTTCAGGAATAGCCATTGATTCGAGAAGCATATCATTATCCGAATTTTTTGTTGCCATTCGCGGGGAATTTCATGATGGTCATCGATTTTGTGCCGATGTGGTTCAAAGCGGTGTAAAGGGAATTCTCATTGATATCCATTCGATCGGGTCCCTGCCAATTGCTGAATGGCGGCAAAAAGGAATCACCTGTATCGGGGTTAAGAATACCACCAGCGCTCTCGGAGATCTGGCGGCCTATCACAGGCGTCGCTTTTCCGTATCGGTTGTGGCGATTACCGGGTCAAACGGGAAAACGACCACCCGCAGCATGACTTCGGATATTCTATGCCGCCGTTTCAAAGTCCTTTCAACAGCCGGGAATTTTAACAACCATATCGGTCTTCCCTTGACCCTTCTGAACCTGGAAAGAGAACATGAATGGGCTGTGCTGGAACTGGGAATGAATCATTCCGGAGAGATTGACCGCCTGTCCGAGATCTGTCAACCGAATATCGGCGTCATTACCACAATCGGTACGGCTCATCTGGAAAATTTTATCTCAACTGATGGAATCCTCCAGGCTAAGGCCGAGATTTTTACACATTTACACACTGAAGGTCAGGCGCTTTTGAACATGGATGATCCCAAACTACTGGAACTTTCCCGGCGACTTTCTGTTCCGGTGATTTTTTTTGGGTTAAATCCGGGTGCCAGGGTCAGGGCCCGACAGGTAGAAACCCGCTCTTCCGGGACATCCTTTTACCTGGATCTGCCTGAAGAAACGGTTGAAGTCAGACTTCCAGCAGCCGGAGATTTCATGGCTACCAACGCGCTTGCGGCTGCCACAGTCGGTTTTGCCCTGGGATTGTCCGGTGATGAAATCAAGGCCGCTCTGGAAAAATTCAAGCCAGTCAAGGGGCGAATGAACGTGATTGAAACAGCAAGACGAATACATCTTGTGGATGATACTTACAACGCCAATCCGGTTTCAATGGCGGCTGCCATTCAGACGCTTCAAAAAATAAAGGATGGCCACCGGGGTATTCTAGTTATTGGGGACATGCTGGAACTCGGAAAAGAATCGCCTGAGTTGCACAGAAAAGTCGGAGAAATTGCTGCAACCGCGGGTATGGCAGCCTTGTATGCAACGGGCAGATTTGCAAGTGCTGTTGCCCAGGGTGCTGCAGACCAGGGAATGGACTCCAGGCAAATTTTTATCGGCGACCATCAAGCCATCTGCGGGCACCTCAAAGACAGCCTCAGAAAAGGAGACTGGGTTCTGATCAAGGGATCCCGGGCAATGGGTATGGAAAATATCGTTCACGATATCACAAGGTGGGCAGAATGCCTTGACAGCCCGGACATATCCACTAAAAGTTCATCCTAATCCCGTAAAGACACAACCCTATGCTGTATCTACTTCTTTATCCACTTCATACGTCATTTTCGGTTCTTAATGTATTTCGTTATATTACTTTCCGAACGATCTATGCCAGCCTGACGGCTTTTCTAATCTGCTTTGTCCTGGGACCCTGGGCCATCAAAAAACTGAGCTATCTTCAGATCGGCCAGTA
>JAPLJE010000037.1:0-1285 GCA_026388755.1 Deltaproteobacteria bacterium
CCTGCAAAAGCCTGGCAAGAGCGACAGGTTCTTGAACCGAATCACAAAATGGGGTATGGTGGTTGGAAAGATAAGTTGAGTGCATCTTTCAGTCACTTAAACATGTCCAGCCAGGGGGTTGACGATGAAACAGGCCGTGCGCCGAATTCTAACCGGCAAATACTTCCTTATTCCGATAGGGGCTCTATGCCTTTACAGCCTGATCGGGTTTTTCATTGCCCCTTGGGTTATCGGCTGGTATGCGCCCAGATTTATCAAAGAGCAGCTTCAATGTCAGCTCGACTTGGGTAAGGTTTTGATTAATCCATTTCTGCTGACCTTAGAGGCTAACGATGTCAGACTCAACACTCCGGAAGAACCGCTTGCCGGATTCAAACAACTGTTCATCGATTTCGAGATCATCCGCATGGGTAGCGGAGCCGCAACCTTTCGGGAGCTCCGACTGGAAAAACCGACCGTTCACGTGACTGTCTATCCAGACGGCAGCACCAATCTGGAAAAAGCCGGCCTCAAGATCCCTGTTGCCGAGTCTTCCAATTCTAAACCGCTGCGCATGATGATTCAAAACGGACGGGTTTCCGGCGGAACGCTCGTTGTCACGGACAAGCGTCAAAGCCAGCCGGCAAGTGTAACCATCCAGGAACTCGACATAAACATGGCCGATGTCTCAACGCTGCCTGACCACAGTGGAAGCTATTCGATATCTGCCCGAACGCCCGATGGCGAAGCCTTTCAGTGTCAGGGCCAAATCGCTCTGACACCGTTTGCCTCCAACGGCAAACTTTCTTTCAGCACTGTCAAGGCTGCAACCCTGTGGCAATTCATAAAAGACAGCCTCAATCTGGAATCTGTAACGGGAAAGCTGGACATGGCGACGGACTACCGCCTGGAAATCAGCAACAAGCCGCCGCAACTGCAACTGGACAACTTCCATTTCGGACTTCTCGACCTGTCGTTGAAACTTTCCAGGACGGACAAGGCTTTTTTTGAATTAAAAAATCTGGATTTGGACCAGGTCCGTTTCAACCTGACGGAAAAACAGCTTCAGGTCGGAAAGCTTTTGATTGCAGGCGGTGCGGTAAATTTTCGCATTGATGAGGCAGGGGACGTTAATGTCGCGCAAATCCTCCAGAAAGATCCGGAGAATAACACAGTGAAAGCCCGGCCCATAGAGCCTCCCTTCGAATCCACTGCGGCAATGGCCGCGCCGCCTGCCCTTCCTTCCCTTCCATGGACGGCAAATGCGGACAGCATCGAAATCAAGGACATTGCCTTCGGCTTAGAC
>JAPLJE010000037.1:1292-1969 GCA_026388755.1 Deltaproteobacteria bacterium
GTATCCAGCATTAGTATGAGTTTTGCGGCAAAAATCCAGGCCGGTTCTCAGGAAACCAAAGTCTTGCTGGAAAACATCTCCAGCGAGCTGAAAAAAGCACGCATTCAATTTCTTGAGGCCACCCAGCCGGTATTTCAGACTGACGAGCTGACAATCGAAGGCGGGAGTCTGGATTTCGATGCACATTCATTAACGGTTTCACGCATTGCAATGCACGGCGGCACCATTGACGTCTCGCGTGATCCAAAGGGTCAGATCAACTGGCAGCCTTTTTTGGAATCAAAGCATAGTGCGGCTGTCACTTCAGTGCCCGCAACCGTCAAACAGCTCCAGCCCTTCTGGAATTTTCTGATCAAGTCTTTTGAAGTCGACGGCTTCGCATCAAATTTTTCGGATCTTGGAAACGTTCCGGACAGGTTCATCCTCAACATCCAGTCGTTTTCCTGCAGGCTCTCGGATATGGATGGCAAATCCTCCTCGGACTTTGAAGCCGGTTTTTCAGTGAAACAGGGAGGAACCGTAACACTCCGCGGCAAGGTGGATCCGTCAGCACCCTCGGTTGAAGCCAACCTGAACTTCAAAGCCCTGTCATTAATACCGCTTCAGCCTTATCTTACACCCTTTGCCGCACTGACCCTGCAGTCGGCCGACGTTTCCCTTCAGGGTGATTTTAAATA
>JAPLJE010000297.1 GCA_026388755.1 Deltaproteobacteria bacterium
GTCCGAGCATGTGGTGATGACCGGCGGGGTCGTGGCACACAATGCCTATCTGGTTCAGATGACGGAGGAAATGATCGGCCGGTCCATTCTGGTTCCGGAATATCCTCAGCTTACCGGCGCGCTGGGAGCTGCCTTATACGCAATTGAGAATCACCCGAATCAACATTTTGAGAGAATCAGTTAACTGCGAAAGGTGACAGATATGGCCGAAGAAAAAAAAGTGGTTCGAAAGAAAATTGAAGCGACGGTTCAGATGAATCGCTATATGTCGGATTATTTTTACGAGCTGAATGAGGCGTATAAAACACGCAGCCAAAAGATTGCCTGGTGCACCAGCGTGGGGCCTGCTGAAATCTTGAGAGCCATGGGGTTTCTGGTGCATTTTCCGGAGAATCATGGTGCCATGCTGGGTGCCACCCGAATGGCCACCGACATGATACCGGTTGCCAACGCCAGCGGATATTCGCCGGAGATCTGCTCCTATCTGACGGCCGATGTCGGCGCCTATATGAAGGGCGTTACCCCGCTCTCAAAGGCCTATCCGGGAATTGACAGGGTTCCCAGGCCCGACGTGCTGGTCTATAATACCAACCAATGCCGGGATGTTCAGGACTGGTTTGCCTGGTACGCCGCCGAATTCAAGGTGCCGCTGCTTGGAATTCACACGCACCGTGGCGTCAAGGATGTCGGCGATGCCCATGTCGCCTCGATTGCCAGCCAGATGAAAGCCCTGATTCCTCAGCTTGAGGCCATTTCCGGAAATAAATTCGATATGGATAAACTCCGTCAGGTACTGACGCTTTCCAAAGAATGTTCCGGCCTGTGGAAAAAAGTCCTGGATACGGCTTCGGCCAAACCCTCACCCATCACCTTTTTTGACGGTACCATTCACATGGGGCCGGCGGTCGTGCTTCGGGGTACCCAGACGGCTGTGGACTATTACAAACTGCTGCTGTCGGAGCTGGATCTCCGGATCCAGAACAATGTGGCTGCGGTTGAAGGCGAACGCTTCCGGCTGTACTGGGATGGCATGCCCATGTGGGGAAGGCTTCGGGACCATTCCGATCTATTTGCCAGAGCCGGCGTGAATGTTCTGGCTTCGACCTACTGCAACAGCTGGATATTTTCTGCATTTGACCCGGATGACCCCTTTAACAGCATGGCCAGGGCTTATACTGAACTATTCATCGTCCGGGCCGATGACGCCAAGGAAGCCTATATCCGGCGCATGATCGAATTTTTCAAGGTGGATGGCATCATCTATCACGACGCCAAAACCTGTCCCAACAACTCCAACTGCCGATATGGCATGCCTCATGCCTCAGCGCCTGGAGGCCCTGACCGGAATTCCCAGTCTGACCATCAACGGGGACTTGAATGATCTTCGGCTGGTTTCCGATGAACAGACCAAAACCAATGTCGAGGCCTTTATCGAACAACTCGAGGAGAAATGATATATGCTTGAAGCCTTATTCAGACCCAAATCGGTTGCCGTAATCGGGGCATCCGCCAAGGAACTGTCGATTGGAAACCGGATCATTAAAAACCTGGTCGATTTCGGATATACCGGAGCGATTTATCCCATCAATCCCAAAGCCGATGAAATCCGGGGCGTCAAGGCATATCCGTCCATATTTGACGTTCCGGGCGAGATCGATCTGGCTCACATGGTAATTGCCGGAAAATTTGTACCCGATGCGGTGGAGGACTGCGGGAAAAAAGGGATCAAGGCTATTATTATCAATTCCGCCGGATTTACGGAAATCGGTCCGGAAGGAGCGGCGCTTCAGAAAGATTTTCTGGAGCGGGCCAAAAAATACGGCATTCGTATTCTGGGACCCAATTGCCAGGGCATCATCAATACGGACCCGACGCTGAAAGCCTATTGCAATTTTACCTTTACCAAACCCGAGCCGGGATTTATTTCCATTGTGGCTCAGAGCGGCGGTGTCGGCGAACTGATTCATCAGGGGTTTTCGCAAATGGGCATCGGGACGCGGATTTATGCATCCAATGGCAATGCCAGCGATGTATCCATTACGGAAATTCTGGAGTATTTCGGCAGTGACGAAGGAACCCGGGTAATTGCCCTGTACGTGGAGAGCCTGTCTGATCCCAAGAGCTTCATGGATGTGGCCAAAAAAGTGGCAGCCAAAAAAACCATTCTGGCCATGAAGGCCGGCAGAACCGCCGAAGGCGCCAAAGCATCTTCGTCTCATACGGGCGGGCTGGCCAAAACAGACATTGCGATCGAGTTGATTTTTGAAAAACTGGGCATCCTGACGTTCCGGGATGAAGGAGAGTTGTGCCAGGCGGCTGCGGCATTCGCCAGCCAGCCCATTCCCGCGGGGAACCGGGTGGGGATCATTACCAATACGGGCGGGCCTGCGGTGATTGCAACCGATGTTCTGGTGGATGCGGGGATGCAGATCCCCACGTTGTCGGAAAAAGCCATGACGGAGCTGAAAGGGAAACTGTTTGCGGAAGCAGCGTTCAGCAATCCGGTAGACGTGTTGGCCACTGCCGATGCCGGTCATTTCCGAGCCGCGATGGAAGTAATGATGGCGGAAGATCAGATCGACAGCCTCTATATCAATTTCGTCACCCCGTTTTTTGTGGATACGGAAAAAATCGCCCATCAAATCGCCGACGTGAACAAACAGTGGAAAAAGCCCATTGTC
>JAPLJE010000653.1 GCA_026388755.1 Deltaproteobacteria bacterium
ACGCCCGTTGCACTGTAGGCATCGTAGACTTTCAGAAGGTTTTCCTGCGACACGCCGGTGATACTGGAAACGTTCTCCAGGCTGTAGCGTGAGTAGTGATTTTTCATGAGCTGAAACACGCAGCGCGGGTCCTGCAGGCTCTTGTCCTGCTTGGGAATGCCGGCCTCGTCCATATCAAAAGACCAGGTTTTGGTGTCGTACTTACGGGTCTGGGCGTCAAAACCGCTGAACAGTCCGTCCTGAAATGCAAAATCCTTGTTCACAATGAAGGCGGCATTGGTGTATTCGACAACGTAATCCTTGAAGTACTTTTCTTTTTCGATGATATACTTGATCATCCCGCCCAGAAAGGCGATATCGGTTCCCGAGCGAAGGGGTACGTGAAAGTCGGACCGGGCCGAGGTCCGGGAAAATTTGGGGTCCACGTGGATGACGACAGCGCCTTTTTCCTTGGCGCGCAGGACCCACTTGAAGGAGATGGGATGGTGCTCGGCAGCATTGCTGCCCATGATGAGAAACGCATCAGCGTTTTTAAGATCGATCCAGTGATTCGTCATTGCCCCGCGTCCGAACGACTCTCCCAGAGCCGCAACTGTGGGGCTGTGTCAGGTACGGGCCTGGTGATCGATGTGGACGATCCCAAGGCCGCGGGCCATCTGATGGGCAACAGCACACTCTTCGTTGTCGGCATGTGATGTGCCGATGAAAAACATCGAATCCAGCCGGTTGACCGTCTGGCCCTTGTCATTTTTGAGGATCAAATCCTTGTCACGGACCTTCTTGACGCGGGTGGCGATCTGCTCCAAAGTCCATTCCCAGGTTTTTTCCTCCCATTTGGTACTGCCGGGAGCCCGGTACATGGGTTTTTTCAGGCGGTGCTCGTTTTGGGTCATGGTGAGCAAGGACGCTCCCTTGGCGCAAAGTGCTCCCTCGTTGATGGGATATTCGGGGTCCCCCTCGGTACTGATCAGTTTTCCGTCTTTGACGCTGGCGATGATATGGCAGCTCACGGAACAAAATGGACAGATAGTGACGATTTCCTTGGCCCCCTCGATCTTGAGGGTGGCGGTATATGCCTGAACAGGCGTGATGTCGACACCCAGTTGCAGCAGAGACAGGCCCAAAACGCCTGTCCCGGAGACTTTCAAGAAGTCTCGCCGGTTGTAATCCATGCTGGCCTCCTTTCAAATATGAATTTGTTAAAATGATGCTGACCGGTTTTTCAATGATTATGGTAAGCTTGTGGATACTGATTCCAGTAAGCATTCGATTCGATGTCTGTAAACAAATTCGTTATATCAATATTGACATAATGCCATGCTTATATCATCTTACTTCTTTCAAAAATTCATAAATAATGATAAATTTTATTGGTATCTTGATTCATTTAACTTAACAAGCTCGCTAAGTCAACAATGACATATCGAAAAACTGGAAATAATCATGTCGAATCAAAACCTTTCTCCTGGTCAAACACAAACCATCGGCGAATACACTTATGATGAATTTTTGGATGCCGTGGAATCTTTTCATGGTTATAAAGCCCCAGGGGTCGTAATCGGCGGCTTCATGGTGGATTTTGCCATGCAGCAACTTCCCTCAAACACCTTGTTTGACGCGATCAGCGAAACCACATACTGCCTTCCGGATGCTATACAACTGCTGACTCCCTGCACGACGGGAAACGGCTGGCTCAGGGTTTTTAACCTCGGACGCTATGCCCTCAGCCTCTATGACAAGTATCAGGGAAACGGCTTTCGGGTTTTTGTGGATAGCCTGAAAATCCAGGCGTTTTCTGAAATTCACACCTGGTTTTTTAAGCTCAAGCCCAAAAAAGAACAGGACGACAAGCTCTTGATGCAACAGATCCGGGAAGCAGGTTCATCAATCTACAGTATTGAGCCGGTAATGATTCGGCCGCAGTATCTGAAAAAACGGCACAAGGACCGCATTGCGACTTGTCCGCTCTGTGCTGAAGCCTATCCCCTGGACCATGGGCGGATCTGCCGTGCCTGTCAGGGCCAGACGCCGTATCTGGTGGCGGCCGAGGCGCCAACCATGCCACCACAGCTTCATAGCGCGCCGATTGAGGATTCCATTGGCCGGAAAATTCTTCATGACCTGACGGAAATCGTTCCGGGCGAAAGCAAGGGCCCGGTGTTTAAAAAAGGGCAGGTCATTGGCGCAGGCGATCTTTGCCAGTTGCATCGGATGGGAAAACAGCATGTGTATGTGGACGACGGCAAAGGTCCGGGAGACGGGTGGGTGCACGAAAATGAGGCGGCCCTGGCTTTTGCGGGAAAAATGGCCGGAAAAGGCGTGACTTATACAGAGGCACCCCGTGAAGGCAA
>JAPLJE010000363.1 GCA_026388755.1 Deltaproteobacteria bacterium
TGATCCGGATGCTGGAAATACTGACCCGGATCACCCAGGGACAGGGAAGAGAAGGCGATGTCGAGCTGCTGGAAGAAATCGGCAAGTTTACAAATAATTTTTCGCTTTGCGGCCTCGGAACCTCGGCTGCAAACCCCGTACTGTCCACGATCCGGTATTTTCGTGAAGAGTATGATGCTCATATTCGGGATAAAAAATGCCCGGCTGGTGTCTGCAAACCACTGTTCCATTATGATATTGATGCGGAATCCTGTACCGGCTGCGGGCTCTGCAAGACTAAATGCCCGGTCAAAGCCATTGCCGGGGAGAAGAAAAAGACACATGTCATTGATCAGTCTCTGTGCATCAAATGTATGGAATGTTACAAGAGCTGTAAATTCAGAAGCGTTAAAATCATGTGATAACGTTGTAATTCGTCATCATCTTTAAAGGACAACCCCGATGAAAGTCCTCAACATTGTATTAAACGGTAAAGCAGTTACCGCAAAGATGGGCCAGACCATTCTGGAACTGGCAAGGGAACACGACGTCTTTATCCCGACGCTTTGCGACAGCCCTGCGCTTGAGGCCGCAGCCATGTGCCGGCTATGCACCGTGCAGGTGATTGAAGGCAAATGGCCAAAATTTGTGACTGCCTGCAATTTTCCGCTTCGACGGGACGCGGAGGTCGTGACCGACTCTCCGGAAGTTCGCCAGGGTCGAAAATTGATTATCGAACTCTTGATGGCCAGATGTCCGACATCTCCGGAGCTGCAGCGGCTGGCCGTTGATTATGGCTGCGATCTGGAGCGGTTCTCGCCCCTGAATGATGATTGCGTGGTGTGCGGTCTCTGCACCCGGGCCTGCGAGGCGGTTACCGGCAGGACGCTGTCCCTGGCCGGAAGAGGCACGGCCATTCACGTGGATACCGCGTTTCAGAAAGCGTCGACGTTCTGCATCGGCTGCGGGGCATGTGTTCAGATCTGTCCGGTTAAAAAAATTGCCATGGAAGATGTGGACGGTGAACGCCGGATTATCCTTCATGGGAAAATCGCATCCCGCGTTAAATTGCCCCAGTGTACATCCTGTGGAAAGTTTTTCGGGCCGGTTATCGACCTGAAACAGGTCATGGAGCGCATGGGAGAGCATCTGATTCCGCCCCCGAATGCAACGGTATGTCCGGACTGCTCCAGACGGAATCTGGCGATTAAA
Organism: Deltaproteobacteria bacterium; assembly: GCA_026388755.1. Lineage (GTDB taxonomy): Bacteria > Desulfobacterota > Desulfobacteria > Desulfobacterales > Desulfatirhabdiaceae > RAAP-1. The sequence goes on from JAPLJE010000363.1 coordinate 1,192, forward strand.
CTGGGAAAACGATATTTCGAACAATACGGCGTTTTCGAAGAAGAAGGTCAGACTGATGCTGGATAAACCCTCTTTTAGTCTTAACGGTGATTACTATTCGTCCCGTTTTTCAGAGCACGGCAAGGGAGAAGGCGATACCCTGATTCTGAATCTGGGGCCTCAGCACCCATCCACCCACGGTGTGCTTCGGGTCATCGTGGAACTGGACGGTGAATATGTCCGCAGGGCGGAACCGGTTTTGGGATACATTCACCGGATGCATGAGAAAATGGGTGAGGTCAAAACCTACGTTCAGTATCTGCCCAATATGGGCCGTGTCGATTATCTGCATGCGCTGGCCTGGAACTGGGCTTATGTGGGTGCGGTTGAAAAGCTGATGGGGCTTGAAGTTCCGAGTCGTGCCGAATACATTCGGGTCATCACCTGCGAGCTGAACCGGATATCTTCGCATCTGCTGTGGTGGGGCGCCTATGTTCTGGACCTTGGCGGATTTACGCCGATTCTGTACGCCTTCGACGATCGGGAAATCCTCATGGATATTCTCCAGATTCCGACAGGTTCCCGGTTGACCTATTGCTATTACCGGTTCGGCGGGGTTTCAGCGGATCTGACAGAGACGTTTCTGACCCAGACCCGCAATTTCATCGAGCGCTTTAAAACCCGCATTCCCATGTATCATGACCTGGTCACTGGAAACATGATACTCCGGGCAAGGTGTGAAGATATTGGAGCGCTCCCGGTTGAAATGGCCAGGCGCTACGGGGCAACCGGACCGGTGCTGCGCGGATCCGGCGTGGCTTACGATGTCCGCCGCATGGAGCCCTATTCAGTTTATGATCAGTTCGAATTTGACATACCGGTCGGGAAAAACGGGGATGCAATGGACCGTTATGATGTCCGCTTGGCAGAGCTGGAACAGAGCGTTCGCATCATCGAACAGGCCATGAATCGCATTCCGGATGGACCGTTTATCAATCCCGATGTTCCGGATCGCATCATGCCGCCAAAAGGGGAAGTGTATTTTGCGGTGGAAGGCGCTCGCGGGAAAATCGGCGTTTATCTGCTCAGTGACGGGTCGGCCAGGCCATACCGCCTGAAACTGCGGGCGCCGGGGTACTCGAACCTTCATGTGTTTGCGGAACTCGCCCAGGGGACGATTCTGGCTGACGCGGTTTCCATATTGGGAAGTCTTGACCTTGTGATACCGGAGATTGACAGATGACGCAAATTCTCCAACTTCTGATGCATCCACTGGTGCATTTGCTGGTTGCACTGATCGCCATTCTGACCTTTATTGCGCTGAACGGCCTGATATTGGTGTATGTGGAACGGAAAGTGGCTGGCTTTATTCAAAGAAGACCCGGCCCTTTTGAAGTGGGTCCCCACGGACTTCTGCAGCCGCTTGCTGACGCCTTGAAACTGGTTGGCAAGCAGCTTGTGATGCCAAGGGGTGCAGACCGGATTCTTTTCTGGGCAGCGCCGCTGCTGTCCTTTACCCCGGTTGCCATCTGCCTGCTTCCCATTCCGTTTGGACCCCATCTGCTGGGGCTGAACGTCAATCTGGGGCTGCTGCTGGTTCTTGCGTTTTCCGGATTGAATGTTCTGGCCCTCTGTCTGGCCGGCTGGGGCTCCAACAACAAATATTCGCTTCTGGGCGCGGCCCGTGCCGTGGCTCAGTCCGTGGCCTACGAAATCCCTTTGCTGCTTTCTGTTCTCTGCGTGGCGTTCACCTGCGGGTCGCTGAATTTTGTGGATATCACGGCAGCTCAGACAACACATGGACTGTTGTCCTGGAATGTGTTTTCCCAGCCGCTGGCATTTCTCATCTTTTTCGTCTCTGCGCTTGCGGAAACCAACCGGGCTCCTTTTGATTTAGCAGAAGCTGAGTCGGAACTAACCGCTGGATTTCATACGGAGTATTCAGGAA
>JAPLJE010000040.1 GCA_026388755.1 Deltaproteobacteria bacterium
ATTGCTTGAATCAAAATAAAATACGGATAACATCACATATGCGGCATAAATCATTTTTCTTTTTTTATATCTTGATCCGATCCGGTGCTCATTAAGCTTTTGGAGAACTGTTCGGCCTTATCGCCAACCAGTTTCTGTGCAAACACGGGATCCGGAACGCTTGACAGCGGGACCAGAACCCCGGAAAAAGGCTGCTTTCTTTTTCATGACCAGTTTCGTACACGTGTCTCCGCAATCCGGACTGCACAGATGGGTGTACATGATTGAATCACTTTAATGTCAAATGGTTAATTGGGTCCTGTCGATTTCTCTTGAAGACTTTTTGAACTTGATGACCTGATCATAAAGAAGCTCAGCCGGATTGGGTCCAACCGCCGTGGGAGGTTCAAGATAGGCTCGAAATCCAACAAATAGCTCCTTGCTCAGATCCACCTCAGCGCAGGGTTGGAGATACTCGGGGAGTTCGATTTGAATGCATTGGGGATCATCCCCGCAGTTGCGTGCCACTTTACTGGCGTAGAGATAGGGAGCATACGCATTCTGGGGAACGACACCAATAGAATACTTTGCAAAGTCAGGACTGTTCAACCCTTTGATTCCAAGGTCCTTTTCTTTCTGATATACGGAAAAGCTTGAATAGGTTGCCTTTCCGATAGCCTGGTGGTTGACACCGAAGATGATCAAGAACTCATCGGGGTCGTCGGCCCGTTTGAAATCGGCTGTTGTCCGAAGATAGCTTGTATCGCGGGTTTCGCCCAGGACGTTCTTCTTCCTCTGAATACCATCCAGCCATTCAGTGATCCAGACCTTGGTGGTGAACTCTGTCGCCTTGTATCCAGGATACTTATCCAGAATAGCCTTTCGCAATGCTCCAAGAGCTGGCATCAGGTCCGCCTCGCTCATTCCGGTGCCACGAACGCGAAGCGGCGGTGTCGGAAAGGGATTAAGGGGCGTGTTTGTCGATGTCTGGCTGAGGTAAAGCACTGTCATCCCCGGATGCTGCATATAGTCGGTGAGCTCCTGCTCATGACCGGGGGCAGGCACGGATAGCCGATTCAAGAAAACGAACGAGTCGAAGTCTCTTCCTTTACCAAGCTTGACCACGGAGGAGGGGATGACATCGGTATTTATGATATCCGGAGAAAATTCGGCGGCCAGGGCTGAAGCCCTTACTCGCGCATCTATTCCCCTGTCGGCTGTGCTCACGACGATCACGTCCTGGTTGTACGGATTGCCGTTTGCGCTTCCTTCTGTTCTGATGACGAGATTGTTCAAGGTATCGCCCAGGCTGGCAAAAAGTGTTCTTGGCATCAACTCACCGTCATAGTGGTGACTGAACAGATAGCTGCGATAGCTGAAATAAGCAACAGGAGGCGGGGTACGTCCAATGATGACGATCGCGTCGTTGAGTTGAAGCTGGAATTGGCTTGGAACCATTGTCCCCTGTATAATATTCGTGATGGCAAGATAGTTGCCGCCGGCATTATTGGCGTATCCCGTCTGCAATGCTCCCATACAGACCAATTGCGCCACATCGACTTCTCCGTATGTCCACTCCGCAACCGTGAAGCCATCCTTGTTGAGTGCGGCCTTGAATGCATCAATCTTCGAGGATGAAATGACTGCCGAACCGATCTCATTAGTCCTATTAACTGCTGCAGTAAACCCGGTCGAAGCGAAAGTGCCAAACAGCCAGACCAAAACCAGAGCCCACATAAATCTAGTTCTCATTTTACGCCTCCTTTTTCGTTGAGATGAGGGTGAAATAATATACGCCCCTGAAATAATGGATTGCAGTCGTTCGCAATATTTTTAGCAGTAATAAGAATTTCGATGGCGGATTTGGTGATTTTAATCGCCATCTTTTTTCCGGGCAATACGTTTTATCTCTTTGTCAAAATCAGAGACGTAATTTTTATCTTGAATAACCCTGTATTTTTTATATTCCTTACCGGCCAGAGCCAGGGCAACTTCATGGCTGATGTTGCCGGTATTTGTAAGTATTTCGTATTCACTGAACTTTAAAAAGGCATTGAGCTTTTCAATCCAGCCTTTCATGTACATGGGTTTGTTCCTCACCGCCTGCAATTCCGCATAATCGAGGTACATGGTTACGATGCGGTTCAAGTGGTCCAGTTCCGGCTTGTCCAGATAGTTTTTTGCTACCGTAATGTCGCTTGGCATTATCTTTCCTGCCAGGCCCTTACGCCATGAAGTTAACCCCGTATTGGGTTTTGTGCTGTCCGCGCGTTTGGCAATGATCTCAGCGGCAGTTTGTCCGGTAATGGCAAAATGTAATTTGTTTTGAACGGTCGCGAAGAATTGCTTCGTGTCCACCGCTTTTGGAGAATAATCGATTGACGTTGCATAAATATCGGTAATTTTCTGGTAGGCCATCCGTTCGCTGGATCGTATGTCTCGAATCTCTTCCAGCAACTCATCAAAATATCGCGTGCTGAAACGGGAGCCGTACTTAAAGCGGTCGCTGTCAATGGCAAAGCCTTTGTGTATATATTTCTGCAGGATAGAGATTGCCCATTGCCGGAATTGCGTGCCCCGTTCGGAATTGACCCGATAACCTACGGCGATGATGGCTTCCAGGGAATAAAACTTAGTCTGATATCCTTTGCCGTCTTCGGCAGTATGTGCAAAATTTGCACATACTGAATCTTCCTGTAATTCGTTGGATGAGAAGATGTTCTTCAGATGTTTGGTAACAACACTTCGGTCTACATCGAACAGTTCCGCTATCCGTTTCTGGGAAAGCCAGACATTTTCATTGGCATACAGTACCTCGATATTGATTTTCCCGTCGGATGTCTGGTAGACGGTGATTTGATTATCAAGGAGCTTTTTTGATTTTGGCATGATATTCTCCTTCACCGATAGGGGCGATGGCAGGGGCATGGATGTAC
>JAPLJE010000061.1 GCA_026388755.1 Deltaproteobacteria bacterium
CCAAAACCGCATCGCGCGCCTGGAAATGGCTTCCGGTGGATCCCATTAACGGTGTCACCGGCGTTGCGATGGGCATGATCCAATGGATCATTGAAAACAAACGCTTTGATGCCCGGTATCTTCAAAACGCCAACAAGGCTGCTGCAAAAGCGGACGGAGAGCCGACCTGGAGCCAGGCCGCCTGGCTGGTTAAAATCGGTGCGGACGGCAAACCCGGCAAATACCTGAGGGGATCGGATATCGGCACGGCGATTGAAAAAAGGCCCAAGGCAAAGGCCGAGGACGGCGATTGGGAGTTTGACGCCTTTGTGACGCTGGCAAACGGCCAGCCCGTCCTGTTTGATCCAAACAGCGAAACCGTTCCGGCCGAAGGCGATCTTCTGGTTGAGACCGATATCAACGGCATTCGTGTCAAAAGCGTGCTGCAGATCATAAAGGAAGCAGCCAATGCCAGACCCATGGCCGAATGGGCGGCGCTTGCCGGCATCAACCCCAACGACATCGTCGATATCTCCAAGGAATTCACCAGCCACGGCAAAAAGGCGGTGGCGGACATTCATCGCGGCGTCTCCCAGCAGACCTCAGGCTTTTACAACGTTCTGGCCTGGTACACGGTGAACGCCCTGATCGGGAACACGGGCTGGCAGGGCGGGCTCAGCAAGTCCACGATCTATGACCGCATGGGGAGCCGCCCGGGCAAGCCCTTTGATCTGGGGAAAATATGGAAAAAAGCGATCAAGGCCTGGGGGATCAGCAGCATCCGCCATGGCGTGGCTTACGATAAAACCACCCTGTTTGACGGCTATCCGTCCAAACGCACCTGGTATCCGTTCTGCAGCGACATCTATCAGGAAATCATTCCCAGCATCGGGGATCAGTACCCTTATCCGATGAAGGCTTTGTTTCTGTACATGGGCGCGCCGGTCTATTCGCTTCCGGCCGGGCATAAATTGATTGAAATCCTTTCGGATACGAAAAAGCTGCCCCTGTTTATCGTCTCGGATATTGTCATCGGTGAAACCAGCATGTACGCCGATTATATCTTACCGGATACAACGTATCTGGAGCGATGGGAATTTGCAGGATCTCATCCATCTGTCGCTCCCAAGGTCTTTCCGATCCGTCAGCCGGTTGTGGCGCCACTGACGGAAACCGTCCGGGTGTTTGGAGAAGATGTCCCCCTGAATATGGAAGCCTTTGTTCTGGGAGTTGCCGAAAAGATGAACCTGCCCGGTTTTGGAAAAGATGTATTCGGACCGGGGCAGCACATGACCCGCGAGGAGGATCTGTATCTGCGCATGGTTGCCAATGTGGCCTTCGGCGACAAGGAAGATGGCTCGGACAAGGTCAAGGCGGCCAACGAGGAGGAGCTTCAGATTTTTGAAAAATCCCGCAGACACCTGCCCAAAACTGTCTATGACGTGGACCGGTGGAAAAAAATTATCGGACCGGAGCTCTGGCCGCATGTGGTTACGGTTCTCCTCCGGGGCGGCCGGTTTCAAGGATATGCGGACGCATACAAAAATGAGCAACTGGTCAACCAGTATAACAAGATGATCGGCATTTATCTGGAAAAATTCATTACCTACAAGCATTCCATGACCGGCAAACCCTACCTGCAGCATGCCGATTATGTTGCCTGCGCAACCGACTGCACGGGAAAGCTCATCGATGACAAAAGCCAGGGATATGATATGAGCCTGATCACCTATAAAACCATCACGCAAACCAAAAGCCGGACATCCGGGGACTACTGGCTCTCCGCGGTCTATCCGGAAAATTTTGTGGAGATTTCCAGTCATGACGCCGGAAGGTTGGGGCTGCACTCCGGCGACCAGGTGAAAGTGGTATCCGCATCCAATCCGGATGGCGTCTGGGAGTTGGGATTCGGCAATCAGATTCCCATGATCGGCAAAGTCAAGGTCATGGAAGGGATTCGTCCGGGGGTCGCGGCGTTTTCTCTGGGACATGGCCACTGGGGATATGGGGCCAGAGCGGTTGTCATTGACGGCGTCACGATTCCGGGAGATGCCCGAAGAGGCGCCGGCTTTCACGCCAATGCCGCCATGCGGGTGGACCCGGTGCTGAAAAACACCACCCTTTGTGACACGGTCGGTGGTAGTGCGGTGTTTTACAACAGCCAGGTCAAGCTGGTAAAAGTGTAGGCAATATCATGGAATCTTTTGAAACCCTGCTCAGCGCATCGGCCGAGGCTCATGGCCATCTCTGCCCCGGACAGGTGGTCGGCGTTCGAATGGCCATGCTCGGATGCCGGCTGATCGGCCTTGACGACCCAAGTCGAAGGGATCAGATCAAAAAGTTGATTGTCTATGTAGAGATGGACAGGTGCGCGGCGGATGCCATCGCCCATGTCACCGGTGTAAAGCTGGGGCGCCGCAGTCTGAAATACATGGATTACGGCATCATGGCAGCTACTTTCCTGAATCTGGAAACTTCCCGGGCCTTCCGTGTGCTTTCAACGGAAGATGCCCGGGACTTAACCTGTGTTTACGCTCCTGAAATTGCAGGCCATGGCAGTAGTCAACTCGAAGCCTATAAGCGGATGCCGGAAAGTGTCTTGTTCAGGGTTCAAAAAGTTCGGGTGAATATCCCTGAATGGGATCTTCCCGGTCCCACCCGGCGCAAAATCGCCTGCAGCATCTGCGGGCAGGTGATCCGGGACGGAAAAGAAATCATGCTGGACAGCGGCCCGATATGTCGGCCCTGTTCAAATCAATGCTATTTTTCTCACCCCCAGGAAGTCACCTGGCCTGGCATGGACAGGTCACCCATAGCTGCTTGCCATCACTGACAACAGAAGAAATGGCGTCACGGATTTTCCGACAAACATGGCTCAAAAGCCTTGATTCCTATCAAACTGCAAAATGAGAGATTGCCATGTTAAAGACAATAAAGGTTGAAGATGCCGTGGGAACTCAACTGTCCCATGACATCACCGAAATCCGGCCCGGAGAGTTCAAGGGGCCTGCGTTTCGAAAAGGGCACGAGGTGTGTCACGAAGACATCTGTCATCTTCAGAAACTCGGGAAAAACCACCTCTACCTTATTGATCTGGACGATGATGAAATTCATGAAAATCAGGCGGCATCCATTCTGGCTGCCGGTCTGGCCGGCCAGGGAGTTGTCTGGGAAGACAATCCCAGGGAAGGAAAAATCGGTCTTCATGCCGCCATGGATGGCCTCTTGAGCGTCAACGCCGCTTCTCTGGCAGCCTTTAACATGATTGACGAGGTGATGTGCGCCACGCTGCACAGCCACACGCTGGTCAAAAAAGGGGAACTGGTGGCCGCCACCCGCGCGATTCCGCTGATCATGAAGCGGGCGCCGGTGGAGCGGGCCGCCGCCATAGCCGCTCAAAATGGCGGTACGGTGAGCGTTGCGACCCTGCGAAAGGTCAGGGCAGGACTCGTCGTTACCGGCAGCGAGGTCTTTCATGGGCTGATACAGGATAAATTCGCATTGGTTCTCAGCACCAAGATTGCCGATCTGGGGTCCGAAGTCGCCGGGGTCATTTTTGCACCTGATGATGAGGCGATGATCGCCGCAGCCATCCGCAAGCATATCGAAAGCGGCTGCGACCTGTTGCTGCTGAGCGGCGGTATGAGCGTGGACCCGGATGATGTAACCCGGAAAGCCGTTCGTCTGGCCGGCGCCCGGGAAGTTCATTACGGCGCGGCGGCCCTTCCGGGGGCCATGTTTATGACGGCCTATATCGACGGCATTCCGCTTTTGGGGGTGCCCGGCTGCGGCCTGCATCATCGGATCACCGTTCTCGATCTGGTGCTGCCCAGAATTCTGGCAGGGGAAAAAATCGGAAAAAAAGAACTGGCCTTTTTCGGTCATGGCGGCCTTTGCAAAGACTGCCCCGAATGTAGCTATCCCCATTGCCCTTTTGGAAAAGGCATATAGAAAAGGAGGGAGATGAGATGAGAAAAATTTTGATTCTGGGAGCCGGAGCCGGCGGCACCATTGTCGCCAACATGCTCCGAAAGGAACTTGACGAAGCGGAATGGCAGATCAC
>JAPLJE010000487.1 GCA_026388755.1 Deltaproteobacteria bacterium
GGAAGCGCCTCCCTGTTTTTCCGAAGACCGTGGCGGAAGGATAAAAGACATTCAGGTCCATGGCGCTTTCCCCCTGTTTGAGCGGGATATTGTGAGCGCCATGACGCTCTATATCGGCACTGCCCTGGACCACGAAGTCCTGTCAGAACAGAAATCCCGGCTTGAATCCTATTTGAAAGTGCAGGGTTTCGCAGACCCTTCTGTCACAGTCCAGGCATTTCCAGAAGCATCGGGCGCCCATTATGTGGTCCAGGTAAATATGGATAAAGGCCAATACCAGCATCTTCAAAACATCCGATTCACCGGTGCCGGAGCTTTGGCGACCAACCATGCATTTTCGCCCCTGAGACTTAGACTCCGGATGACAACCTGGAAAAAGGCCTTATTGCCGGGCGTTTCCGGCCGTTTGATTCCATCCGATATTCAGAAAGACATTCAGAATCTCACAGCGTTTTACCGTAGCCAAGGATATCTGGATGTTGGGGTTGACTATAAATTAGCACCCTTGCCGGAAAAGCCCTATCAGGCAGACCTTGATATATTCGTGTCGGAAGGCGCGCATTATCGATTTGAATGGGAGGGCAATGTGGCATTTTCAGCAGCAAAGCTGAAAAACGATCTGGTTTTTTGGGAAGATGGAAAAATAAATGACATCGGCATCAAGAGAAGTATCCGAAAAATCAAGACCCGGTATCAAAAAGCAGGGTATCTGGAACCACAGGTTTTTATCCGGGAAAAACACAGTCCTTCCGAAGAAACCGCCCTTGAAAAAGTCTTTGGAATCACAATCACTGAAGGACCAAGAACCCGGATTGGTAGGATTCGGATTGCCGGCAATAATGCCCTGCTCACAACCGAAATTGAAAAACAGATACTTTCTCAACCCGGAGGGATTTTTCAACCCGGTGCGCTGGTTCAGGAAACCCTGGATGAGGACATGCAAGCCATTGCAGCGCTATACTTCAGCAAGGGGTACCGAACATCCGAAATCGCCCCTGACATTTCACTGACTCCGGATCGGACCCATGCTGATATTCAAATCAATATCCACGAGGGAATGCAAACCACCGTCTCTGAGATTATTATCACCGGACTGCATGTACTTTCGAAGCAAGCCGCCTTTGATGCGCTCAGTCTGAAAACCGGAAGCTCATTTTTTGAAGACGTTCTTGAAAAAGACAAAAACAAATTGACGGAACTGATCTCTGAAACCGGCCGCCCCCATGTTCAGGTGCAAACTCAGGTGACTTTTCCGGTTAACCCGTTTCATGCAATGATTGAATACCGGATCGATGAAGGTCCGTATGTGGTCATGGGGGATGTGATCGTATCCGGCAATTTCACCACCCGGGAACGCATTCTGAAAAATGAAATGGAGATCAAAGCCGGAGATCCGTTTTCCCTGAAAAAACTGTTGCAAAGCCAGAAGAACATCCGAAGCATGGAAATTATCCGGTCCGTTCAGTTCCAGCCTTGCGGGCTTAAAGAAAAGGCCGATCGGGTCAATTTGATCATCGCGGTTGAAGAGGCCAAACCATACATCCTGGATGCCGGCATCGGATATGAAACCGAAAAAGGCGCTTTTGTCCATACCCGTCTGGAAGATCGCAATTTGCTGGGTACAAACATCAAAGCATGGGCTGAAACCGAAATCAGCCAGATCGGATATAAGGGTGAAACAGGCCTGACCGAGCCCCGGTTGATGGAGAGCCGTATTTCCGCCGATGCCCTGGTGTATGCAGAGGATCGGCTTTGGGGTCCGAATCCTGGGATCGTCACTGGCTTTTTCCCGAAAATGGGAAAGCAAAATCAGCGCGGGCATCGCCTTCAATGCTGAACAACGGCAACTCTATGGAGATACCGATTTATTTTTTCAGTCTTATCAGTCGGATTATCTGGCGGAAAATGGATTTGCCCCCAGGAGTCTGATGATGATGACTCCCAAGCTTCAATATGACACGCGGGATTCTTTTGTCAGACCCAGCAAAGGCATTTTTGCCGCCGGATATGTGGATGTTTCCAGAGGGATTGACAGCGATCTGGATCATTTTCTGAGATACCGGTTGGACACCCGATACTATATCTCGCCGCTGAATCGGCTCACGTTTGCCTGTTCAGCCAGATGGGGATATATTGAGCCGATGAATACGGAAAAGGTTATCGCCAATGATCAGCTTTTATACCTGGGAGGCTCGGCAAATGTCAGGGGATTTGATGAAAATATGTTGAGATTTGACGCCAACAATAAACCGGTTGGCGGCCTTTCATCCGTATCCGGAACGATTGAAGCCAGGATTGACCTCGGCAATCAGATTGAACTTTGTTTATTTACGGATTCAGGAAGCCTTAGTCAGTATCAGGTCAGTAACATACCCAGCAGCTTCAGGACTTCCGCAGGCATTGGGCTCCGGTATCTCACGCCCATAGGCCCGGTTGGCCTGGTTTACGGATTCAAACTGGATCGCGAACCTGGCGAGGCTCCGGGACGATTTCATATTTCTATTGGATACACGTTTTAACATAACAACTCCGGCAGAAAGTCCGAAGACTATGGATGAACCATCCTTGAACCTTCTGCCATCAGTCTCCACCCCGAACAACTGATTTATACGGGAGAATGCTATGGAACCCTTAAAAAAATATATCGACCTGATCGGCTTTCCCATGGATCTGGGCGCAGACCGCCGGGGCGTGGACATGGGGCCATCCGCCATCCGCATTGCCGGAATGGTGGAAGAACTGGAAGTGCTGGGATACCACGTTCAGGATCTTGGCGATATTTCCATTCTTTCTAAAGAACGGCAGAAAATTATCAATCCGAAACTGAAGTATCTGGATGAAATTGTCAGAACCTCCTGTCTTCTGGCTGAAAAGGTAGAGCAATCGCTTCAGCAGGGACATTTTCCCTTATGCATCGGCGGGGACCATGCGATGGCCATTGGATCGATTGCCGGGGTTTCCGCTTTTTGCCGAAGTATCCACCGGACATTCGGAGTGATATGGATTGACGCCCACACCGACATGAACACCGAAGAAACCACACCATCCGGAAATATTCATGGCATGGCAATGGCCGTATCCCTGGGGCTGGGAAACAACCCTTTAACCCATATTCTGGGGTTTGCCCCCAAAGTCCAGCCGTCCTGCTGTGCGCTTATCGGAATTCGAAAAATTGATCCTCTTGAAAAAGAAATAGTTAAAACGCTTCAGCTTCCCGTCCATACCATGAGCGATATCGACCGGAAAGGGGCTCACACGACGATTCGAAATATATTGCAAACCCTGAGCCATGTGGACCATATTCATGTCAGCTTTGATCTGGACAGTGTGGACCCTTCCGTTGCCGCAGGGGTCGGAACCCCTGTTGCCGGTGGTCTGACTTACCGGGAAGTCCACCTGATTATGGAAACCATCGCCGAATGCGGCTGCATGGCATCACTGGATATCGCCGAAGTCAACCCCATTCTGGACAATCGAAATACCAGCGCCAGGCTGGCCACTGAGCTTGTCGCCTCCAGCATGGGAAGGCGGATTTTATAAGAAAATAACTCTGTGTTCATCAGTTCTTTTTACGCGGTGCTTTTCGCCGTATCACCGTTTATCACCCTTAAGAATTTTCTGTTTTGTACTTGACCCTGAGCCATCAGGGAATATATAAACAATGACGATTGCCTGAATGCCTGAAGCTGGTAATGCGGAAAGCATTCAGTGCCTCAACCCATCAACGACGGAGAGGGTTGAACCGGCAAAGCCATTAATCTACTGTTGTATTATCCTTATTCCCATAAACGGATCATCTCAACTGTGAACGATTTACAACCACCTGCTGACAGAATTCGCTTTCGTGCATTCGCCGTTGGGGTGTTTCTGGCAATTTTTATCTGCGCTGTAACGCCCTATAACAATGCCTTTCTTCAGGCAACCCCGCTTGGCGGCGGTCATTTCCCTCTGGCGCCTTTTTTCATTCTGGTGTGGCTGACCCTTTTGATTGCCCTTCTTAATATGATTTTCCGAACCCGGGCCCTCCTGACCGGAAAGGAGCTTCTGGTTGCCTGGATCCTGATGGTGCTGGTATCCGGGATTGCCTACACAGGTCTGATGAGAACTTTTTTTGTCAATCTGACGGCGCCGTTTCATTTTGCCACGGTTGAAAACCGGTGGGAGGAAACCCTTCAACCTTTTCTTCCCCAAGCCTGGTATCCCCAGAATTCGAATGCCATCCAGATGCTTTACGATGGGCTGCCCGGCGGCCGACAGATGACCTGGCACGAAGTCATTTTCCAAATTCCCTGGAGTGCCTGGATAAGACCACTTGCGGTCTGGAGCGGATTCATTCTGCTTTGTTACGCGATGATGATCCTTATAGTGAATATTGCCAGCAGGCAGTGGCTTAACCATGAGCGAATGAATCTGCCGCTGCTCCAGGTTCCCCAGATCATCGAAGATGCCCTGGATCAGCACCAGTTGGCCAGTTTTTTTTCCAACCGCTATGCCCGTGCCGGAATCCTGATTCCGGTTATCCTTCATCTTTTTAATGGGCTTAACTTTTACTTCCCGTCCATCCCCCAAATTCCTACGCTGATTCTGGCAGGCCCTTATATTCCATCGCAAGGTATTTTTTCCGGGTTTGTCAAACTGAAGGTTTATCTTTATCCGGCCTTTATCGGTTTTGCATTTCTGACATCCAAACAGATATCCTTTTCGTTCTGGTTTTTTTACCTGATCGGAGGCCTGTTAATCGGAATCCTCGGTATTCTTGGCTATAGTATTCCCGACGCAGCCCTGGGAATCACTTTCGGTCCAACCCTGTCAAGACCGGAAGAAACCCAGATGCTCGGCGCTTACGGCGTCTTTTTCGTTTTGCTTCTCTGGCTGGGCAGGCAACACCTCAGTGAGGTGATCCGCCAGGCCTTTGGTCTTTCACCGGCCAGCGGATCTTTTGGCAGCACGAAAGACGAGTGGATTTCTTTAAGAATGTCATTTTGGGGCCTGGCGATTGGTTTTTCCGGACTGGTTGCCTGGTGCCATTATTTCGGTATGCCTTTTTGGGTTGCTGTGCTGTTTCTTCTGGCCTGTTTTATGATAATGGTTGTTGCCACACGGGTCATCTGCCAGGGCGGAATCGCCTATTTTACGCTGACCGCTGCGCCGGTTGACGGCCTGGTAGCATTTTTCGGCCCCAAACTTTTCAGCGGCGCCAGCATTTTGATGGCAGCGGTGATCCAGAAAGTTCTTTTTGTGGACCTTCGCGAATCCCTGATGCCATCTCTGCTCCATGCCCGAAAAATTACGAACCAGCTGAACCATCAACGCCTGATCCTCTCCGGGATCGGCTTTGTTCTGGTTGCCGGTGTCATCGTGTCCTTTATTTCGATGCTTTTTCTGTGCTATAAATTCGGCATTCGGGAGCTCGAGCTGGACTGGGCGACCCGAACCACCCTTGGCGTTTACGATAACATCCAGGCATTCATGGGCGCACCTGAAACCCGATCCAACTGGGTTCTGTTTTTTTCTCTGGCAGGGGCTGCGGTCATGACAGGCCTGGTAATTTGCTACCATCGCATCTACTGGTGGCCGATTCATCCCATCGGTTACCTGACAGCATACAGCTCCGCCATGCGAATCCTGTGGTTCAGTTTTTTTCTGGGATGGCTTTGTAATGCCCTCTGTATGCGGTATGGCGGTATTTCGCTGTTCAAAAAGCTCCGATATTTTTTTATCGGCCTGATTATTGGCGATTTTATGATGGGCGGGATCTGGGCGATTATCGGCCTGTGGAGTAACGCCAGCTATCTGGTGCTTCCGGATTAAATTAATTAAAGGAACGACACGTGACTGGAAACGGATTGATAACTCGTCACCTGTTACCTTAACCCTTAACCCTTTTAACTGCTACTCATGTACGAAGACAAAGAGCTCAAGGAATACCGGGACCTTCTGACCACTCCGGATCATTTTGAAGAAGGTTTTGACTGGAAAACCGTTGTCGGAGCAATTTTTATCGGTTTTCTCATGATGCCCGGAAGCATGTACCTTCAACTGGTCATCGGTACCGGCATCGGTCCTGCGGCCCGATGGGTGACGATTATTCTGTTCGCTGAAATCGCCAGGCGCGCCTATACCGATCTGAAACAGCAGGAGATCTTTATTCTGTACTACATGGCCGGAGCCGCACTGGCTTCGCCGTTTCAGGGGCTATTGTGGAGTCAATACATCGTTCAATCCGACGCTGCAAAAATGCTGGGGCTTACCGAATATATCCCCCTGTGGGTTGCACCGGCAAGTGACTCGATATCCCTGGTTGAACGCACATTTTTTCACAGGGACTGGATGATCCCCATTCTTCTGCTGGTCGGCTCTCAGATCATTCAGCGAATCGATCATTTCGGCCTCGGCTATGCCCTGTATCGCATCACTTCGGATGTTGAAAAGCTGCCCTTTCCAATGGCACCGGTCGGGGCTCTGGGAACGATGGCCCTGGCTGAATCCACGGAAGACCGGCAAAAAGGCTGGAAATGGCGGGTATTTTCCATCGGCGGGGTCATCGGTCTTTTGTTTGGCAGCGTTTATGTGCTGCTGCCCACCGTTTCGGGCCTGATCTTTAACGAACCCATTCAGCTTATTCCCATTCCCTGGATCGAATTGACCCGAAGAACCGAGGAACTCCTGCCTGCCGTTGCTACCGGCATCCAGCTCGATCTCGGACTGCTGTTTATTGGCATGGTTCTGCCTTTCTGGGCGGTGATCGGCGGCCTGATCGGGCTGATCATCACGATAATCGCCAATCCGATTCTTTATCATCATGGCATTCTCCAGCGCTGGCATCAGGGCATGGAAACCGTTGATACGCTTTTTGCCAACAATTTTGACTTTTACATGAGCTTTGGCATCGGCTTGGGTCTGGCCATCGGTTTTATCGGCATCTGGCATGTCATCAGTTCATTCCGCAAGGGACAGGCCGGCAGCAGGGGCAGCTTCAGAGACTTGTTCCACCCTCCTGCAGGCAGGGGGGATTTCAATTTCTGGATTGCCATAGGCATTTATGTCTTTTCCACCCTTTCCTATGTCGGGCTCTGCACATGGCTTGTCCCCCACTTCCCCTGGATATTCTTCCTGGGGTACGGTTTTATTTATACCCCCTTCATTTCGTACATTAGCGCACGCATGGAAGGCATTGCCGGTCAGTTTGTCAACCTTCCGATGGTTCGGGAAGCCAGTTTTATTGCCGGAGCTAAATTTTTCGGTTACCAGGGAATTGAAATCTGGTACGCACCGATACCGATCCACAATTATGGAAAGGCAACCGTCGATTTTCGGGAAATCGAATTGACCGGAACCAGCATCCGTGGCATCATCAAGGCGGAATTGGTCGTTTTTCCGGTGGTGATGATAGCAAGCCTGCTGTTCTCTCAGTTTATCTGGCGACTGGCGCCGATTCCCTCCAGCAGTTATCCGTATGCCCTGAAGTTGTGGCACCTTCAGGCACTGAATACGCTGTTGATGCAGACATCCACGCTTGAGGGCAATTCCCTTTTCTATCAGGCGCTTAATGGAATATATGTCCTGGCCGGCTTGGGGCTCGGCGTAATAACCTATTTGATTTTATCCCTGTTTGGGCTTCCCACGCTTCTGGTTTATGGCATTGTTCGGGGACTTGGCCAGCATGCCCCACATGGGATGATCCTTGAGCTTATCGGCGCTTTGCTGGGCCGCTATTATTTCTTAAAACGATACGGGAAGATGTGGCGGCAATATGCCCCTGTGCTTCTGGCGGGTTTTTCCTGCGGAATGGGATTGACCGGCATGTTTGCCATGGGCTTTGCGTTGATCTTAAAATCCCTGGGAAGGCTTGCTTATTAAGGCGAAATAAAGGAATGTCGACTTTTGACAACCATCAAGGAGTTTCTTATGAATAAATTATTGTTTATTCTATTTTTTATCGGCATCGGGTTTTTATCCGTAACCTGTCTGGCTGAAGCACCCAGTCAGGTGGGGGGATTTCAACTGGGCGCGGATATTTCCGCTTATAAAGATCGCGTAGATATGACTTCGGCCCTGCCCATCCGTTATGCGGACTTCATTACCGAAGTGGAAATCACTAAAACCGATTTGCTTGCCAGCGGCCTGATTGCTTACGGGACCTGCGCCGCTCCGGGGAAAGTGGTTCGCATCAAGCTCAAATATGCAGATTCCGGACGAGATTTCTATGATAATCTTCTGGCCCGGTTTGAGAAAAAATTCGGAAAACCCGATGAATGGCGCGGTGATCCTTTCCACATCGTCATTGCATGGAAATGGTCGTTTGTGGACAAGTCCAAAAACCGCATCAGCCTCATCCTGCAACACAACAAGCAGGATACGGATGAAAAAATCGGCAATTCCATCAAGCTGACGATGACCGATGCTGTGGACAGGGAACGCCAATGCTATGAAAAATCTCATCCGGAGGTCCTCGAATCTCGGCCGGAAAAAGCATCTCTCAAACTGGACTGGGACTTGCTGATTCCCCGCTGACCCCACCCTGGAATTCCCTCTCTATGGATGAAATATCAGATATGACCCGGTGGGATGAACTTGCCTGGAATGGCATTGCGTTCCAGAAACCTTCCTGCTGGGAAATCGCCACTATTGACCGTAATTATTTGATGCTGGGGACACGGACTGACCCCAGAATGGAAATTTCCTGGGGAAGCCCTTCCAAAACAGCATCACATCATCGCAGCCTGAAACAGCTACAATCCATCAAGAGATCTTTTGGCCGCAGAAAACACGGTCTGTCTGTCGATGCCTGGAATCCTCCTCAAAGCTGGTTAGATGCATTACCTGCCCACAAAACCAGTGGCTTTTCCTGGATAAATCAGACAGGAAAAGCTCTCCTCGTTTCCTGCACTTCCTGCAACAGAGCGTCCCTGTTCCAATTTTATCAAAGCAATAGCGAAGAACCGGACCATTTTCACGTTATTGTTTCCAAGCTCTTGTCAACCTTCAGGGATCATTCTGAGAATAACCGCCAGCTGTGGGCGGTTTTTGATGTCCGCGCAATCCTTCCGGCAGCGTTTCAGATCAAATCGTATCAATTCTCTCCGGGTTTCATGACGATGGATTTTTTTACAAAAGGACTTAAAATCAGCCTCTATCGCTGGAGCCCGGCTTCCGTGCTGCTTGCCGGAAGAAAGTTGTCTGAATTTGCCGTATCATTGCCGTTTTATCCCGGCAGCGCATCTGAAAAGCTACGAGATGCAAACCGGATGGAATGGATAAAATCCCCTTCATTTAACCTGCTGACCCGGATTGCAGCATTTCTTTCAGCCAGGTTTTTCAACCACCGGTTACTGATTCGCCACGTCGCTGAAACCAACCGCATTCTGGCGGTACGTTCGGAAAGCAGACAGCCGATGGATTCCAATCTGTTCGATCAGATCGTCGCCGACTATGAAACCGCCACAGCTTAGCCGTACCGATGCCCTTTGCTGCATCCCTGTCCGCAATCCAATGGTTTTGGAAAACCGCCTGGATTCCGGCGAAATGCTTCTGTCCTATCCGCAAACCCTCAAACCCTGGTTTGCAGGCATTTTGCGAAGGATGAAAAAGGAGTCTGAATTACGGCAAATGCGAAAACTTCAACTGGATATTCTGGGCACCGGGGTATGGGAACTGGTGGACGGCAAATCAACGGTAATGGAAATCATTGATTCATTTGCAGAATTTCATCAACTCTATCACAAAGAAGCTGAAATCAGCGTGATTCAGTTTTTGCGCGAACTGGGCAGAAGGGGAATTATAGGGATGAAACAAATTATCGAATAAGCTGGTTCATTTCAAAGATCGGCAGGCAGATCGACAGCACAATAAACCCCACCATCACGCCCATGATCAGAATCATGACCGGCTCCAGAAGCGAAGCCATTCGCATCAGCGCGGACTCGACCTCATTTTCAAAAAGATCGGCCACCTTTTTCAGCATGCTTTCCAGAGCCCCGCTTTGCTCTCCAACCTGAATCATCTGAATAAATAGAGATGGAAACTGGCGGGTTGCATCCAGTGATCCGGCCAGCCCCTGACCCTGCCGAACCTTGTTTGCAGCCGCTTCAACGGCATCAGCTATGATTACATTCCCTGCGATGTTTTTAACAATTTCAAGGGCTGAAAGCAGTGAAACCCCGTTTTCCAGAAGCAGCCCCAGGGTCCGGGCCAGTCTGGCCGCTGAAAGTTTGCGCAGAAATTCCCCCATGACCGGCAAAGACAGCATTCCCCTGTCAATGGCATGTCTTCCGGATATCGTGTTTCGAAGGCGTTGGAAACTCAGGATAAAAAAGGCAATCGCGATGGGGAAAACCCACCACCACAGTTTCAGAATCTGGCTGGCGGCAATCAGTATCCGAGTTGGGGCGGGTAAAACCTGTTTCATGTCGGCAAATAAGGCTGCAATCGTCGGGACGATATAGGTAATCAAAAACAGCAGAATTCCGGCACCGATTAAGGTCATAAATACCGGGTAAGTCATGGCGGATGTTATCCGCTGCGTTACCTGCTGCTGTTTTTCAATCATCTCTGCCAGTCGGTCCAGAACCAGCTCCATGGTCCCGGATGATTCACCAGCCTGGATCATGTTGATGTAGAGGGGTGAGAATGTATTCGAATCCGTTGAAAGCGCTTGTGAAAAACTGCTTCCGCCAACAATGGCGTCCTTGATCCGGGTCAGTTGATTTTTAAGCAGGGGAGATCGGGTCTGTGGAATCAAGGCATCCAGGGCAGCGACCAAGGGGAACCCAGCAGTCATCAGGGTTCCCAGTTGGCGGGTCATGATCGCAAGCTCTGAATGCCTGACGCGACGGAATCGCTTGAAAAACAGGGTGGATTGCTGGACAGACAGGCTGACAGCTTCCGTGACAGCCACCGGATAGTTTCCGGCTGCACGAAGTTTTTGCCTGGCGCCGGCCGGACTGTCCGCATCGACAATACCCGATAGGGTGTTGCCCCTGACATCCAGAGCCGTATATTCATAGACTGGCATGGATCGGAAAAATCATATGAATAAGAGCATCCTGCCGGTTCACCAACAATATCATTTAGCTACAGCCCATCGAACATTTAGTTTAACCATGCCGCACTCAGCATGAACCAGATCTGACCATCCGTTGTAGGTACATAAGTTAAGTCAGCCCGATAGGATACGCCATCGTAAATCACTTCCGGAATATGAAGTAAAAAATTGCCGCCAACCTGGGACAGGAATGACTGGTTGCAGTAACTGTAGCCATTAAGATTTGCCAGCACTCCCGCATCTGACAGCCTGAACATCATGGCCGCGCCTGGAATCGGATCATACTGGAGATCAGCCCATATATTGGGAGTTGTATCAATGATCGGAACATGCAATTGATAAGTCGAAGCTTCCGGGGACAGGGATGCTAAGTTCATAAGATTATTGCTATTCCCGCAGGGAAGATAGAAATTGTCGAAAACAGCCAGATAATAAGGAGATGACAGGTAATGGGAATTATCCGGCAATCTGGGACAGAAAACCACAATATAATATTTGCCCGATTGAACAACGCCGGTTTCCCATATTCCGTTATCCAGAGAGCAGTCCACATTCTGGTAGGACATCAGGACATTATTGTCCCCATCCCGAATATCCACCCGGTAGGTTCCGACAGTTGTCGATTTGCTACAGTCCCCCGCAATCACGGGAATGGCCGTGGTAATGAAATTGATGCCGATCCGACTGGATGTGGTAATGGTAAACGTGTACCAGTCTTCATCGTAGGGTGAAGAAAGCTGGCTTAAATACACATGGTTGAAACAGATCACATCAGCATGCGCCACGTCGTTGTTTGGCTCTGACTCATATTCCAGCTGAACGATTCTCACGGTAAGAGATTGCGAAGCGCTGCCAGACGTGCACGTAATCACGGCGGTTCCGGTTGCAGAGGTGTTTGTCGATCTCAGATGAACCGTAACCGTTCCCTTATTATCCGGCGTTACAGTCTGAAAAGTTGTTTTTCCATTTTCAAACACCCCCAGAGTGGTGGTAAAAGTCATGGCAGTTCCCGCGGCAACCGGCTGTCCTGCGCTGTCCTGGATAATGGCGGTTATGGCCGTAAAGGTATATCCGTCCGCAGGTATCCAGTTGGGAGTTGCGCTAAGGGAGATGAATGCCGGCGGGCCCACCCCGGTAAAAGAGACATAGACATATCGGGTGACGCCGTTTGAGCTGGCGCTGATCTGCGCGATACCGATGGTTCCGGAAGATACATACGCCGTTGCAACACCCTTGGAATCCGTGTATGCATCAATCGACGTATCAATGTTTGTAAATCTCCCGAGGCTGGTCGTGAATGTGACCTTAACGCCGCTGTTCTCCGTATTTCCGTTAACATCAAATAATGTTGCCGTTATCTTGGAGGCAGATTGATTGTCAGCCGGATTGGACACCGGATTGGCTGTCAACACGATATCGGCAGTCGTCCCCGGCCCGATAAAATTCACAAAAACAGGATTTGCCGTTATAGAACCGATGTTTGCATTGATTTCCGCAGTTCCAACTACCGGAGAATATATCAGTGCTGTCGCATTGCCAGATGCGCTCGTGGAAACAGTAATCGTTGTAAGATTGTTTGAAAAATGCGCCAGTCCAGCAGGCGTTGTTGTAAAAACAACCGAGACATCTGGCAATGCTAACGGCGTGCCATTCTGATTGTATAATTGCGCTGAAATTGAGGAAAACTGAAAAGTAGCCACTGTAAGGGACGGATCATACGCAGGAACTGCCGCGGGATCGGCAGATAACACGAAACTGGTAAGAACCGGTGTGGGTGCTGGCGTGGGCGCTGGTGTGGGCG